>CAYYHC010000013.1:0-20553 GCA_964471715.1 uncultured Lentimicrobiaceae bacterium
CTTCGCACCCGACCGAAATCTCGGCGGTTACATCAACCGCGAAACCGGCCGACAGATGATTCTTTGGAACGGCGCCTGCCACGTTCACGATCAGATTTCGGAACAAGATGTTCAAGGAATTTGCGAACTTCATCCCAGTGCCGTCACGGTTGCACATCCGGAATGCGCTGAAAACGTGCTGGGAAAAGCCGATTTTGTAGGTTCTACTGCTGCCATGCTCAAATTCGTTGCCTCTTCAAACGAAAAAGAATTCGTGGTGATTACTGAGGATGGAATTTTGCATCAACTTCGGAAACAGAATCCGGATAAGACGTTTTACGCACTCTCACTATCAGGAGACAACTGCTTCTGCACCAACTGCCATTATATGAAAATCAACACTTTGGAGAATGTCTTTTCGGCACTTCAGAGCGAGCAACCCGAACTCCTGCTGGACGAATCGTTGATGGCTGCCGCCCGCAAACCCATCGAAAAAATGCTAAGTTTCAAATAGACAATCATTTAATCCATATTTTCGCACTTAAAACATTTATAGGAAAGACATGGATAGAAACAACGATTCAGTTGTGTGAAACAAAATATTTCTATATCTTTTTCGTTACTGAAAGCTGCATTTTATAGCAATATTCGAGTTTCCAAAATATTGGTCTATTTGTGTTATTGTATTAAAAAAAAATGTAATTTTGCACATTGAAATTAAAGAATCTATAAAGAGTTTTAACCAATCAATTTATATGTTTCATCTCACAATCATTATTCCTTGTTATAACGAGGCTGCCCGTTTTCCAAAGGAACAATTTGTGAATTATATTCAAAATCATTCCAATGTTTGTTTTGTTTTCGTTAATGACGGAAGCAGAGACGGAACGTTGGAAATGCTCATCAATTTATGTACGTCTCCACAATTGCAATATCTTAATTTAGCGGAAAATGGTGGAAAAGCCGAAGCGGTAAGAAGGGGAATGATTTATGCGTTGGAGAATATTGAATGCAACTATATCGGTTTCTGGGATGCCGATTTGGCAACTCCTTTATATGAAATTGATCATTTTGGATCACTAATAAGGCATCAAAATTTTGACATAGTAACAGGATTGCGTTTGAAGCGCTTAGGTACAGCAGTGGAGAGGAAACCGTTGCGCCATTATTTAGGGCGCTGTTTTGCCACAACCGCTTCGATAGTGTTGGATATTCCCGTATATGACACCCAATGTGGCGCAAAATTATATAAAAAAGAGGTCGTTCAAAACCTTTTCCAAGAGAAATTCATCACAAAATGGCTCTTCGATATCGAAATATTGGCTCGATATATTCGACAATACGGGAAAGAAGCGGCAATCCGCAAAGTATATGAATACCCCTTGTGCCAATGGTGTGATGCTAAGGGTAGTCATCTGAAATTCAAAGATTTCTTTAAAGCACCCATGGAATTATTAAAAATTAAAATGAAATATTTATAGAATGAATTTTAAACCGAAAAATAGCACAATTTGGGGTACTACTTGTACTATTATTGCAACAATAGTGCTTTTTATCATTGTTTTCGGTACCCAAACAGCGACTCACCCAACTACCAATTTCTTCGCCTTACACTCGGATGATGCCATAAAAGATATTTATGCGACCACTTACCATGTAAAATACGACTCTTCTTTCCTTCGCTGCGATGGAATGAACTACCCTTATGGTGATTACTATACCTATACAGGAACGCAGACATGGATTTCTTTCCCTTTGCAAATACTCCACAAAATGGGTGTTCCGAATACCGACCAATATGTATTAGGCTGTATCAATTTCATCATTATTTTGTCGATTGTTTTTTGCGCCGTTTTCCTGTTTTTGCTGTTTAAAGAATTAAAACTCCCCAATTTTATCTCTATTTTAGGTGCTGTGGCCATTACCTTTTTATCACCGCAATTGCGAAGAATCGGATGCCATCTTACCTTAAGTTATGAGTTTATTCTTCCATTAATGCTACTATTAATGGTTAAAATACATCATACACATCAACTCAAATATAGCATTTTATTTGGAATCGTTTTTTTCTTGAGTGGCTTTGCACATCCATATTATCTGGTATTTTTTGCCACGATAAGTGTGGGCTATTGTCTGTTTCTATTCATAGTTAATTTAATGGAAAAGAAAAAGATGATTCATACAGCGGGCGAAGCACAATTGCCGATGGTCAAGATCATCATTGCTTTTTGTTTTCAATTCTTGATACCGGCTATTTTATTCCTCTTTCTTTCGCAAATCGGCGATGTGGCCACCGACCGAACCCGAATTCCTGACGGCTTTTATCAATACGGAGGACGAGTTGAGGGATTGTTGTTCCCTTATGCCAAACCCTATTTCTACGAAAATTCACAATTATTTGATTACGTTGAGTGGGAAGCTCAAAGCTATATTGGAATTATTGCCTTCGTATTACTTATCATACTAATAGTCAAATTATTCAGAAACATTTTTAAGAAGAAATTTGTGCATATTCTCTCTCCCACCGATAGCCTGATACTTAACTTTTTCTTTTGGAGTGCACTGCTACTCGTAATATTTAGTTGTGGCTTTCCCATCAATCTTTTCCCTGACAACATATTGAATTACATCCCATTTCTGCCACAAATGCGCGCACAAGGTCGATTCCTGTGGCTGTTCTTTTATGTTATCAATATTTTGGCAATTTACTATTTTTATAACTATTTCAGCAAGCTCAAATCTACAAAAATAAAGTATATTTTTATTACTTCGATGTTTTTGCTATATGCGTTGGAGGATTATGCCAATTGTTGGAATTATAAATACTATTGTGCCAATAGTTGGAATGAATGGACGGATTATAATAATGAATTGCCTGAAAATGAATGGATTAAAAAAATTGACACTTCCGAATATCAGTCAATTTTGCCGTTACATTTCTTCAACGTTGGAACGGAGCAGGTATATTTAGCAAGCAACATGCTCCCTTCGGCTGCTTATGTATCAGTCAAAACAGGTTTGCCCATGCATGCATGCTCCTCGTGTCGGATGCCTATCAAACAAACCTACAACAATATCTCACTCAGATGGAAACCTTATGCGAACTATTCCGTTTTGGCAGATTTACCCAATCATAAATCGATTTTAGTCATTACCCAAGCCAAGGATCAATCACTTGATGAAAATGAAAAGCGGTTTTTACGCTATAGTACGTTCTTATTCTCGGCGAATAATATTGATTTTTACAGACTTACAATAGATTCTTTATACAAATTATGTGATGATTTTCAACAAGTGCTGTATGATGATTATCAATCCAATAAAAAGTATGAAAATATGCCCGACGTATTTAGTAATGATTCGTGTGGAAATTTTGACTTTCGGACTTGGGAATCTACCTCTACCCCTAACGCTTTTGAAGGAAATGGGGCTTTACAAGGAGTTGCCAATCAAGAAAATGTCATTTATAAAGGGAATCCATTCAAAAATATTCCGACAAAAGCTGAATTGTCATTCTGGGTTAGCAATTTCACAGATGATTTGTACGGGCGAAGTCGTTTTGAAATATACTCTGTTAATAAAAAGGGAGAGAAATATTTATTCCGTGACGGTAGATTAGCCGATTATGCTTCAGCGATAAAGGAGGGCTGGGGACTTATTTGCATAGAGGCAGAGATTCCTCAAGATTGTGAAAGAATGATCCTTACGGTTCGTAACAAAGAGATGCTGCCGAAACCGATCTATTTCGACAATTTGCTGATTCGTCCTATAGATACTCATGTTTCTGTGGTGGGGAGTACCTGTTTTTATGATAATTTACCGGTTATTAAAGCGAAATAGGATGATGATTTTCCGAAATTCATCGCTTTTTGCTCACATGCGCCAACGATTGTAGCGGATACCCCGCAGCAGCGGTGGCTTTGCAGGTGAAAAGTGAAAGGTAAAAGGTGAAAGTTTTGGGGCAGGGATTTTATGACAAGGTCAGGAAAGCCGCCGCTGCGAGGAGTATGAGCGCAAAGCGTGACGGCAGTTTAGCGTGGAAATGTGAGATGGGTTCAGGGTTGAAAGTGCGGGGAAACTGCCGGGGCGCCCAAATCAAAAAAAACTAAATATTGTAATTTCTTTCTCCAAAAATGAGACTTCCAATGCGAATCAGTGTGGCACCTTCTTCCATTGCAATCGGATAATCGTGGGTCATTCCCATTGATATTTCGGTAAAATCAGATTCCAGAAAATATTTCTGTTTCAGCAAGTTAAAATAGGAATGAAGTTGATGAAACTCCTGATGGATGAGCGTGTTATTGTCGGTTTGGGTTGCCATACCCATTACGCCTACAATTTTAATATTTTTAAGATTCTTAAATTCCGGATTTTGGAGCATTTCTTCGCATTCGGAAAATGAAAATCCAAATTTGGTTTCTTCGGTAGCAATATGGAATTGCAGAAGGCAAGGCACTATCCTATTGCATTTAAGTGCTTGTTTATTAACTTCTTCCAATAATTTAAAGCTATCAATACTATGAATTAAATGCACAAAAGAGATGATATATTTAATCTTGTTGGTTTGCAGATGTCCGATAAAGTGCCAAGCGATATCTTTGGGCAGGTTTTCATATTTACGTTTCAGTTCTTGGGCTTTGTTTTCGCCGAAGTGACGTTGTCCCAATCGGTAGAGTTGTTCAATATCGGTCTCGGGTTTTGTTTTGGACACAGCGATTAATTGCACATTTTGGTTCAATTGGTGCAGAATTTCCTTGTAATTATCAATATTCATAGCACTATTTATTAAAAAAAGAGAATGTAAAATTAATTACATTCTCTACAACATTATATTATAAGATGTTCATTATTCCTCATCATCGCCGCCGCCCATACCGAGCATTTTCATCAATTCGGGATTATCATAGATAGAAAGGGCATCAGTAGGAAGTAAGAATTCTACGGGTTTGATTTTTTTGCTGGGCACTATTTCGAAAGCTTCTGTAATGATGGTTACTTCATCGCCTTGATAATCGATTTTTCTTTCAGTTCTGAGCGGAAAACCTTTCACGTCCGGGAACGTGGCGAAATTCACTTCACCGCCGGGACAAATATCGGTTGTAACATAAAGTATAGTGGTAGTTTCTTCATCTGTTTCCAAGTCGATGGAAATATAATTGACTTTTTTGCATTGGTAACCGGCAATTGTTTTGGTTTCTTCGGTATAAACGATTTCATCTTTGGTAGGATGTTTTGTTTTTTCAGCCGCCAAGCTGTCGGCATTTATTTCGATATAATATTTACCCATACCGGCGATGTCGAAAATGGTATAAAGGATTTTATTGTCACCATTGGTAATACTGATAACACCAAAACCTTCCTGAATAATTTGGGTTACTTTGGTTCTGTTTCCGCATACTACTTCGGTACTTTCACCCGGTAATTGGCTTAAAAAGTTGGCATCGGTGGTTCCTTCGCAGCTAACTTTAGATTTGATGGTTCCTGCAAAAGGTTTTTGTGCAGACAAAGACATGGTAAGTCCTAAAGCAAAAATTGCTAATAGCGTAAATGTGATTTTTCTCATTGTATGTTTAATTATAATTGATATTAATTTCACCGTGCAAAAATACATTAATATTTTTAAACAAGCCCGATTTTCTCAAAAAAAATCGCTACTTTTGCCAAAATTTTTAAACTAAGGTAAAATTAAAATAATAGAGAATGAAAACAACTGTATTTAAAGAAATTCATGAAAAATTAGGTGCCAAAATGGTAGAATTTGCAGGCTTTTACATGCCGATTCAGTATGAAGGATTATCCGTTGAACACTTGCATGTCAGAAGCAAAGTGGGTGTGTTTGATGTATCGCACATGGGAGAATTTACCGTAAAAGGTCCTAAAGCAATTGAATTGTTGCAATATATTACCTCTAATGATGTTGCCGCATTACATCCCGGAAAAGTTCAATATTCTTGTTTCCCGAATGGAAAAGGTGGTATTGTAGATGACTTATTGGTGTATAATATTGCTGAAAATGAATACTTTTTGGTAGTAAATGCAGCCAATATCGACAAAGATTGGGCTTGGGTAAGCAAACAAAATGAAAAATTCGGTGCAGAAATTGCCAATATTTCCGACCAAATTTCCCAATTGGCCGTTCAAGGTCCGTTGGCACTCAAAGCGATGCAAAAATTAACGGAAGCCAATGTTATCGATATGGAATATTATACGACAAAAACCATTACTTTTGCCGGTATTTCAAATATTATTTTCTCCACTACGGGCTATACAGGTGCCGGTGGTTGCGAAATTTATTTCAAAAACGAAGATGCCGAAAAGGTATGGAACGCCGTATTTGAAGCCGGAAAAGAATTTGACATTAAACCAATCGGTTTGGCAGCACGTGACACTCTCCGCTTGGAAATGGGTTTCTGCCTATACGGACACGAAATCGACGACACCATCTCACCGGTGGAAGCAGGTTTGGGTTGGATTACCAAATTCGTTGACCATAAAGATTTTATCGACAAAGATTATATGCTCAAATTGAAAGCTGACGGTTTGAAACGCAAATTGGTCGGTTTTGAAATGATTGACAGAGGTATTCCGCGTTTGGAATATGAAGTTTGCGACGCCGAAGGAAACAATATTGGTATCGTTCGCTCCGGAACTCACGGACCATCAATCAATAAATCCGTTGGAACCGCTTGGTTAAAAGCAGAATACACTAAAGTAGGAACCGAAATCTACATTAAAATCAGAGAAAAATTATTAAAAGCTGTGGTTGTAAAAATGCCTTTCTATAAAGGATAATGAACCTATTTCAATCTTTATTGAATGACGATTAATATTATTACATTGGGCTGTTCCAAAAACAATGTCGATTCCGAAATTTTGGCAGCCCAATTTCAACAACAAGGGCACACCGTTTACCATAATTCAATGTTAGAGAGTGGTATTGATACGGTTGTCGTTAATACGTGTTCTTTTATTCAAGATGCTAAAGAACAGGCTATTAATGAGATTTTATGCCAAATAGAACGCAAAAAAGCCGGTGAAATCAAAAAATTGTATGTCATCGGTTGTTTGGCACAACGCTACGAAGAAGATTTAAAAGCATCACTTCCTGAAATTGACGGAATTTTTCCGTTTGCACAATTGAATAAATTGTTGAATGTCAATAAATTCGATTTGCTTTGTCAAACGGAGCGCATTTTGACGACTCCATCGTATTATGCCTATTTGAAAATATCGGAGGGGTGCGACCGACAATGTTCTTATTGTGCCATTCCGCTGATTCGGGGCAAGCAGGTTTCCAAACCGCTTGAAATGATTGTGCAAGAAGCCGAAAACTTAGCTGCCAAAGGAGTGAAAGAGTTGATGTTGATTGCGCAGGATTTGACCTACTACGGAATGGATTTGTATCAACGGCGCGATTTGGAACGTTTGCTTCGTCGCCTGGCCCAAATCAAAGGTATTGAATGGATTCGGCTTCACTACGCCTACCCTATCGGTTTTCCTTATGAAATATTGGATGTAATGAATGAATACTCAAATATTTGCAGATATTTGGATATTCCGTTACAACATATCAGCGAGGATATTTTGAAGAGTATGAATCGTGGCGGAAACCCCATGCAGATGTACAAGTTGATAGAAAAAATAAGGAATAAAGTCCCGGGAATTGCCATTCGAAGTACGCTCATTTCGGGTTATCCTACCGAAACGAAGAAAAACCACGAAGAGTTGTTGCAATTCGTGAGAGATATGCGATTTGAACGCTTGGGGTTTTTCTCCTATTCGCAAGAAGAAGGAACGCCCGCATTTTCACTCGGCGATCCCATTAAATTGAAAGAAAAAAACAGAAGATTGGAAGAACTCATTAATCTGCAAGAAAGTATATCGCTGGAACTCAACCGAGCCAAAATAGGAAGCGTGCTGAAAGTTTTGGTAGACAGCGAAGATGAAGAATTTTTTGTTGGAAGAAGTGAGTTTGATTCGCCCGAGGTCGATGACGCCGTATTGATACGAAAAATTGAAAAATTGAAAATAGGTGAATTTTATTCCGTTTTAATTCAAGATGCTGACAGGTTTGACCTTTATGGCAAAAAAATTTAAAGATATTTATTGTGTTTAAAATAATTGGAATTATTGGTGGAGCAATTTATGGTGGCTTTTGGACTGCTGTTTTAGGATATTTTATCGGTTCATTGTTGGATAATATTTTTTTCTCAAAAGTATCTATTCGTCGCCAAAACTATAGTAGAAAGGATTTTAGCAACACTTTACTCATTTTGGCTGCTGCCGTCGTGAAAGCCGATGGTCGCTTTGCAAAATCGGAATTATATTACATTAAAGATTATTTTGTGCGAACCATGGGATCTGCCCGTGCCACCGAAGCAATGTTAAGATTGCAAGATATTTATGACAACGATTTCAATATTCCCTCCGTTTGTGCAGAACTGCGCCAAGATGCCTCCATTCACGAGAGACTACTCATTTTGCAATTTTTGTTCGGATTAGCGAATGCTGACGGCGAAATGCACACCGTAGAAATTGCTGAAATTGAACGAATCTCCCAATGGTGCGGCATTAGTCATAATGATTTTGAGTCGATCAAATCTATGTACACCAACTATTACTATCAACAAAGCAATAACTCCTTCGGCACTCGTTCAAGCTATAATTTGGACAATGACTATAAGATTTTGGAAATATCCCCGGACGCCACAGATGAGGAAGTCAAAAAAGCATATCGTTCTTTGGCAAAAAAATACCATCCCGACCGCGTCAACCACTTAGGCGAGGATATGCGGAAGGCAGCAGAAGAAAAATTTGCCAAACTCAGTCAGGCTTACGACAATATCAAAAAAGCAAGAGGAATCAAATAATATGATGAAACGTTTTATATTTTTATTTTTGGCATTATTATCAGTCACGCAATTATCGGCTCAAATTTGTGGTTGCACCGACCCGTTCGCCATTAATTACGATTCCACGGCAACCATCAATGACGGAAGTTGTCAATATGCAGCTTTGTCTATCAACCCCACTAACTCATATCAAATCAGCAATCTACTGAATGGAACGTCCGGTATGATTTTCTGGGAAGGCAAGTACTGGACTTTTAATGACCACAATGATTCGCATCTTTATGCTTTGGATTCTATCTCCGGTGCCATCATTGATAGTTTATCCATTGGGGAAACTGGAAATTACGACATTGAAGAGATTTCGCAAGACGCCGAATATCTCTATTTTGGCAATTTCGGAAACAACAGTGGCAGCAGAACCGACTTGTGCATTTTGAGAATCAACAAAAACGATTTTCTGTCACACAATTTTACAATTGACACCATTTTTTTCAATTATGCTGACCAAGTGGATTTCACACCGGCAAGCATGAATACGGATTATGATTGCGAATCTTTTATTGTAACGGAAGACAGCATCTATTTATTTACCAAACAATGGATTACAAAAGCCACTGCTCGTTATTCGCTTCCTAAAAGTCCCGGGCACCACACTGCTTGTAAACGTGGCACTTGTAATGTAACCGGTTTAATCACCGGCGCAACGTACATTCCTAACGAACAAATGGTTGTATTGTGCGGCTATAACGAAACATTGGAACCGTTTATCTATCTGTTATACGATTTCCCGAGCGATAATTTTTTTGACGGCAACAAACGAAAAATTGACATCAATCTTATGGGACATCAAGTAGAAGCCATCGCGACATCAAATGCCCTTGAATATTATATTACCAACGAATATTTCCAATATAGTCTTATGACTGTGCAACCTAAATTGCAAATGTTGAACTTGACACCCTATCTCTCCTATTATCTTACCGGCGACACCACCTATCTCCATCCCTCTTTCATTACTCCCCATTCCGACTTTTCTCCCGTTATCTATCCGAATCCCGCATCCGATGGTCTTTACATTGAACCTTTTGAATCATGTAAGGGAATGAATTATTGTATTTATTCCTCAACGGGTCAACTGACTCAAAGCGGAGTAATTGTCGATAATAAAATATCGTTTCAAGGTTATCGAATGTCAAAAGGAAACTACATTTTGACGATTGAGGGCAAACTTGGAAAATATTCATTTCGTTTTTATAAACAATAATCGTTCATAGTAATCATATTTTTTTGATTTATAACAAGATATGACTTTGTTTTTTTTTGAAAAAATATCCTGAACGAATTGCGCCGAATCAAAAAATATATGTAAATTTGCAACTCATTATTATCAAAAGAAAAAATTTATGGTTGATATTAATAAAATAAGAATTGTGCAGGATTTTCCTAAGGAAGGAATAAAATTTTTTGATATTACGACAATATTGAATGATGCCGCCACATTTAAAGAATACTTTGATGAGCTTTTAAAAATGGCAAAAGAGATGCGACCGGATGCGATTGTAGCTTTGGAGGCCAGAGGATTTTTGTTTGCTCCCGCATTGGCATTGGCACTCAATATTCCGTTTGCGCCGATACGGAAAGAAGGCAAATTGCCTTATAGCACCTATCGTGAAAGCTATGATTTGGAATATGGCAGTGAAACCATTGAAATGCACACGGATGCTTTAAAGCCGAACCAAAGAGTATTGATTTTTGATGACGTGTTAGCTACCGGAGGCACCGGTGAAGCGGCTGTCAATTTGGTCCGTCATTTCTCGCCCTCACACATTTCCGCCCTCTTCTTGATGGATTTGGCTGCATTGAACGGTAAAGAAAAACTGAAAGTTGACGAAATCAGAAGTTTGCTTACCGTATAAAATGAACAACAAAAACACAATTAAAAATATTAAACAACTTGTTTGAACTATGATTCAAACACAAATATTAAATTTATGGTAAATATCGATTGGAAAAAACTATCCTTTGGTTATGTAAAAACGAACTATAATGTTCGCTGCTATTTTAGAGATGGCAAATGGGGAGAACTCGAAGTTTCTTCCTCAGAACAAGTATCAATGCACATGGCTGCTACCTGTTTACATTATGGCCAAGCCGCCTTTGAAGGATTAAAATGCTACAAAGGAAAAGACGGTAAAGTACGTATCTTCAGATGGATTGAAAATTGCAAACGTTTACAAAAATCTGCCGAAACCATTATGTTGGCACCCGTTCCGGATGAACTTTTCAAAGAAGCATGCTGGAAAGTTGTACAACTAAACTCTGAATTTATTCCTCCTTATGGCAGTGGCGGTACATTATACTTACGTCCCCTTCTTATCGGAACAGGGGAAAAAGTAGGTGTTGGCCCTTCTGACGAATATTTGTTTATGATTTTTGCTACTCCCGTTGGTCCATACTTCAAAGCAGGTTTTAAACCCGTTAAAATGCAATTGGTACGCGACTTCGACCGTGCCGCTCCAATGGGTACCGGTCACGTAAAAGTAGGTGGTAACTACGCCGCCAGCCTCCGCGCCGGCGAAAGAGCACACAAAGAAGGTTACGCTGCTTCCATATTCGCAGATGCCAAAACTAAAACTTATATCGACGAAGCCGGTCCTGCCAACTTCTTCGGTATTAAAGAGGGAAAATATATCACACCCGACTCAGGCTCCATCCTCCCTTCTATTACCAATATGAGTCTTCGCGAACTCGCCGCCGATATGGGCCTCGTTGTGGAAAGAAGACACGTTCCAATTGACGAAATTGGTACCTTCGAAGAAGCCGGCGCATGCGGAACTGCCGCCGTTATTTCCCCAATTGACCTCATTGACGACCGCGATACCGGTCACATTTTCCAAATTGCCAAAAACGGTGAGCCCGGTCCTTGGTGCCAAAAATTGTATAACCGCTTGACTGGCATACAGTTCGGTGAACAAGAAGACAAATTTGGATGGTGCGAAATCATTGATGTCAATGATTAACATTCTTTAACATTAAAGTCTGTATCAATTAAGCACATATTTGAATTTATGTTTAATTTTGCAGCGTTAAATAATTCTAATAACCAAAAAAAAAAAAAATGAAAAAATTATTCGGAATCCTTGCAGTATCAGCATTTTTATTCGCATCTTGTGGTGGTAACTCTGACAAAGAAGCAAAAACTGATTCTACTGCTACTCAACCAGTTGTTACTGAAGAACCAGCTCCAGTTGTTGAAGAAACTGTTGACACGACTGTAGTTGCTGAAACTCCTGCTGAAACTCCTGTTAAATAAGGATTTGAAGTTCTCAAAAAAAGAGATGAATTCACTTTCATCTCTTTTTTTTTATAAATTTTAAAACCCATTATCAATTATATTTCTATGTCAATCAGTAAATTACAGTATTTTCTTATCATTGTCGCCTGCTTGTGCTTCACCGGTTGCCAACCCGAAGATGAGAGTAAGGACAAAATGATTTTTAAATATAATGAAGCCAGCGGAATTACTACTTTAGACCCGGCTTTTGCATCCGGTCAATCCGTTATTTGGCCATGTAATTTACTCTATAACGGCCTCGTAGATCTGAATGATTCGCTGAAAATTGTGCCGGCGATTGCCAAAAGTTGGGAAATCAGCAACGACGGTAAAATATACACCTTTCACCTTCGCAATGATGTTTTTTTCCATAATACCGACTACTATCGATTCCCAAAACCGCGTAAAGTGGTCGCACAAGACTTCGTTTATAGTCTTTCCAGAATTGTAGATACCAAAGTAGCGTCGCCCGGCGCATGGATTTTTCAACAAGTTGCCCGAAACGAAAACGGAACACCTTGCTTCACCGCATTAAACGATTCCACTTTTCAAATCACCTTAAAACAATATTATCCTCCTTTTCTCGGCATTCTGACCATGAAATATTGTTCCGTAGTGCCACAAGAAGTCGTGGAACATTTCGGTCCGGACTTCCGAAAATTCCCTGTCGGAACCGGTCCTTTTCAATTCCAACTCTGGAAAGAAGGCGTAAAATTAGTTCTTCACAAAAACCCAAACTATTTCGAAAAAGACCAAAACGGTCATGCACTCCCCTATTTGGATGCGGTCGCCATCTCTTTTATCGTGGATAAACAATCCGTTTTTATGGAATTCATGAAAGGTTCCCTCGACTTTATGTCAGGAATTGAAGCCTGCTATAAAGACGCACTGCTGACTAAAGATGGTGAACTTCAAACCAAGTATAAAAACGAAATTAAAATGCAGACCTCACCGTATCTCAACACCGAATACATCGGTTTTATGCTAAAGGATGACGGTCACAACAATCCTCTATTAATCAAAGAGGTACGCCAAGCCATGAATTACGGCTTCGACCGGAATAAGATGATACGCTACTTGAGAAATAACATCGGCTACGCTGCCACGTCAGGATTTGTACCCAAAGGAATGGCCTCTTTCGATGAACAACGCGTGGCCGGGTACAACTACAATCCGCAAAAAGCATTGGAATTGTTAGCCAAAGCCGGCTTTCCCAACGGGAAAGGGCTTCCGCCCATTGCCATCTCCGTATCAGCATCTTATCTCGATTTATGTCAGTACATTCAACACGAATTAGGAAAAATAGGAATTCCCATTACCATTGACGTGCAACAAGCCGCACAGCAACGACAGATGATGCGAAGCTATCGCTTGCCGGCTTTTCGCGGCTCCTGGATTTGTGATTACCCCGATGCCGAAAACTACCTTGCTCTTTTCTACTCCAAAAATCTGCAACCCAAAGGCTCCAATTACACGCATTACGTTAATCCTCAATATGACGCATTGTTCGAGAAATCGCAAACCATACTCAACGACTCGCTGCGCAACGATTATTACACACAATTGGATTCTATGCTGATGGAAGATGCACCCGTGATGCTTTTATATTATGACAAAGCCATTCGTTTTACGCAAGCCAACGTCAGCGGTCTATCCCCCAATCCTATCAACATGTTGGATTTGCGAAAAGTAAAAATAAGCCAATGAGCTGCATATTTGTGACACCATTGGGAAACAACAATTAATTTTCCTAACCATTCCGCACTTTTCCTGACCATTTCTAAAAAAAACTATGATTAACCGCTCTATTTGCGTGAGTCGCAAAATATGAATGACAATGAAGCCGCAGCTACCATTTCACGCAAGTGGTGTAATGAGTTTTATTTCGGTCACTGTATTATTTGCTTTTTAACTTCTTTCGTTCGTTTTCAAAGTTTTCTATAAAATGTATTTCTACCGGCGACAATTCCAATTGAGTTCGTTGATGGAATTTTTCGTATTCAAGATCGGCTTTTTGTTTTGCCATTTCGGAAGATATTTTACCTGCGTGAGAAAGTAATTGTTTGCCTGAAAGTTGCAAAAAATCATCCAATTTGTCAATCCAGTCCTTCATATACATCGGTGCTTGACTTTTCGCTTGCAATTCAGCAAAATCAAGGTACAAAGACACTATGCGGTTGAGGGTATCCACTTCATCGGCAGAAAGATAATTCTTCGCAAATTCTGCATCCTTTTGCTGAGGCATCGCTCCTGTCCAAACGGTTAAACCCATAAAATCCTTTTCCGCATTAGCTCGTTCATAGATAATTTCGGAAGCCGTATGCCCGTGGGCAGAAAAGTGCATTTTATTTTGCATGGTTGCAAAAAACTTTTTGGTAGTTTCAGCCCGAGGGTCATAATCAATACTCAAAGCATATATTTCAAGAATTTTACGATAAAAAATTTTCTCTGAAGAACGAATGTCCCGAATACGAGCCAATAACTCATCAAAATAATTACCTCCTCCGGCTCTCTTCAGCAAGTCATCATTCAAAATAAAACCTTTAATAAGATACTCTTTCAGTACATTAGTCGCCCAAATACGAAATTGAACACCTCGTAAAGAATTAACCCGATAGCCGACACTGATGATCATGTCGAGATTGTAGTACACAATATTTCTTTCAATGTTTCTACTACCTTCATTTTGAACTGTTGCAAAAAATGCAACAGTTGAATCTGCTTGCAATTCACCACTTTCTAACACATTTTTAATGTGTCGCGAAATCGTTGATTTGTTACGATCAAAGAGTTGCGCCATTTGGTCAGTTGTCAGCCATACTGTGTCGTTAGCCAATGTCACCTCAATTTTGGCAATGCCGTCTGCCGTGTTATATAGTAATATGTTTCCTCTGTCTGTATCCATATTTAATATTTCTTTATTTCTTCGTTATATAATATCTTGAAATTTACATCTACCATAATTTGTGAATAAATAATCTCAAAATATTGATAAATAATTAGTTATAATATTTTGCAACATTGATATTTTCGCTATTTTGGTGTATTCAAATCCTAATGCTGAAAACAATGGCAAAAATAGTAAAAAAATAATAGATGAGCAGAAGATACACCAATAATTTATTCACTTTCTCCTGCGAAGCCAGTGCGCACTTTTGTTGCCCTTCCCTTAAATAAACTATGATTAACCGCTCTACTTGCGTGAGTAGCAAAATATGAATGACAATGAAGCGGCTGGGACCATTTTCTTTTCTATCAAGCGATTAAAACTATTTCATTGCTTTAACCGTCGCCAATAGCAGGTTGCAACTTTACAATGAACAATTTCCAATTATTAGGGATAAAAGTGATGATAGGGTGAGGTTACAAGAGTATGAGCAAAAACTAATCATTCACATCCCAAGTTTCCGTGACACCCGAATCGGTGATTCTCACTTTATTCTCATCAACAACAAATGCTTGAATTTCAATTCGTTCATTATCGTTATTAATGGCTGTAAGAGTAACTGCACCTTGTCGCCACAATGTCGGCATGAAAAAAGATTGTGTAAAAGGCTCGGTAATATTATAATTGATGAAAATGTCAGATGAATTATCGTTTCTATTTTGTAAAGCAAATACACCATTTCCGGTTAATTGGTAATCACATGCCGACAGCGATTGAGGCATCGGATTATTAATGTGCAATATCCACGATCCCAAATTAGGGATGTTTTGAGCACTATCAATCAAAATATTCCAACCATTATTGAGTGAACGCGAGATAGTTACGGTATGTATTGACAATTGATAAGCATCACTACAATATATTAAATTTTCGGTACCGGTTGCAATGGTCCAAGATGAGAGCGAATCGGTAAGTGCGTGGTTGCCGGTATTAATGGAGAAAGCCAATTCGCCACCTTCATAAAGGCGAAAGACTCCGTTTCCATCGTTTTGAATTTGATAATACGGGAACCATCTTTCCTGAATGATCGGTTTTACACTATCATTGGCGAGCAACCAAGTATTAAATTTGAACGATTGATCGACGAAATCACCGAGGACAGCTTGAGTAGCATTATTCCAAGAGTCATAAATTTGTTTTCCGCGTTGGGTAAATTCGCTATTTTCTTCCGCTTTTTGCCAAACACAACTGCTGCAAACAATTGCGGACAATAGGACAAAACTTATTAATATTTTTTTCATAACTATTTATTATTTCTATTAAAATGATAGCCAAAACCAATTGACATGATTCCCTTTGTACCAATGCCGAGTTCAAAAAAACCGAACCATTTTTTACCTGCCTGCACTCCGACACCGGTAAATTGTGCAGCTAAAACAGGCGAAAAAGCGAGGTCTTTTTCTGTTTGTTCAATATTGGCAGCAATGCCAAGACCCAATCCCGAATAAAGAGTTACAAATTTTTTATTAAGCCACGAAAAACGAATGACGGGCATAACAGAAACGACATGAGAACGGCAAAAATCAACTTGAGCATCATCCGACTTGCTATAAACATTATTGTAAAAGCCGGCGTATGAAACGAGAGCACCTATCCAGAACCATTTCTTAGCACGATACATATATTCAAAAGATAATGAACCGGTTGCGATGACAGTACCACGATAAGTTTCAGATTGATTAAACCAATCGTCGGGATTGATCGTACGACGAGTTTCTTGGAACTCAATTCTATCGACAGAAATCGCCGAAAAGACAGGGTCGCCAATGCCTATTTGCACTTCATGACGGGGTAATACGTATTTCCATGAAGAAGTATCTTCTTGCGCTTGAATAGGCAATAAACAACAAGCCAGCAAGATACATATAATCAAATTTTTCATTATGAATTTTATTTTATTATCTAACGCTAAAATTTAAAAAATATTGCAAACACATGTTGTTATACAAACTTTTTATATAAAATGTTCAAATTGAAGACAGTTATTAAAAAAAGTCATGTATTTTTGCAAATTAATTTGGCGTATGAGATTAATCACACAATCGAAAATTGAACAAATCAGACAGAAGCTGCAAACAACGCACAAAATAGCCATTATTTCGCACTATAATCCGGATGGAGATGCCGTCGGTTCGTCATTGGCATTATACCAATACTTTAAGAATGAAGGGTTTACAGTTCACGTAATCTTGCCGAATCCGTTTCCCAACTTTCTTTCGTGGATGCCGGGGAGCGAGGATATTATAATAGCCGGTTTGCAGTTTAAAATGGCTACAAAAGTTTTGAAAGAAGCTGATATGCTGTTTGTTGTGGATATGAATGCCGCCCATCGGAGCGGAAAAGCATTGGAAATGCCCATTTTGGAATCCCCTGCATATAAAATACTTATTGACCATCACATCTCTCCCGATATTGACTGCAAAGTTTCTTTTTCCACACCCGAAACCACTTCAACATGCGAATTGGTTTTTATGATTTTGGAAAAATTGTCGAAACAAAAAGAGAAAATCACCAAAGAGGTTGCCGAGTGCATTTATGTTGGAATGATTACCGACACAGGGTCTCTGAGTTATGCCTGTAATCATCCTCGTACTTATTTAATTTTAAATAAGTTGATGAAGAAAGGCATTAATGGGGAAGAAATTCACCGCAACGTGTATGACAATTATGAGGAGAGCAGAATTAAGTTGTTGGGATTGTGTCTGTCTCAAAGATTAACCATTATGCGAGATTTATCGACCTCGTACATGTATTTGACAAAAAAGGACTTAATTGCCAATGACTATGCAGTGGGTGATACGGAAGGATTTGTGAATTATGGTTTATCGATGCGCGCGGTTCAATTCACCGCTTTTTTTACGGAAAGAGATGACCGAATCAGAATTTCGTTTCGTTCCAAAGGCAATTTTGATGTGAACGAATTTGCACGCAAAAATTTCAACGGCGGCGGACATAAGAATGCGTCAGCAGCTTTTTATTACGACACTTTGGAGAATACGATTGAGTATTTTAAGGAGGTTGTTAAACAATATGAAGTACAACTTTTACCTAAAACGAAATAAAGTGAAGAAAATCAATTATTTACTTATAGCATGTTTGTTTCTTTTTGCGGCTTGCGGTGAGAAAAAAAGTGGAGTTGTCATTGTGAAAGAATCCAATCCAACCGAAAAACCTGACCCTTATGTCGAGTGGAACAAAATCAACGTTGACCGAGAAGACGAGGATATCGATTTTTTTGTCAAGAGATACGGATGGCAAATGGAGAAAACGGGCACGGGACTGCGCTATCAGCTTTTGAAAGAGGGAGTTGGAGATAATATTAAACCTGAAGATGTGGTTACTTTAAAATATACCACCCTACTTCTTACCGGCGATACAATTTATACTTCCCGACAAAATGGAGAAAAGAAATTCAAAGTCGATAAATCGGATGAGATAATTGGATTAAATGAAGCGGTTAAAATGATGAAAAAGAACAGCAAAGCGAATATCATTATTCCTTCGTTTTTAGGATACGGCGTTGCGGGCGACGGCGCAAAAATAAGAGGGAAAGTCAGTTTAGCGATGCAAATAGAAGTGGTAGATGTTGAATAAATTATTGAATATGAAATTTTTAAAAAGTAGTTTTCTGATATTATATGTAGCTGTTATCTCGTTTTGTATTTATAGTTGTAGCGAAGATACACCGATAAGTCCTAAACCGCAGGGATATTTTCGTTTAGATTTACCGAAACATTCTTACCAACAATTAGATACAGCGCAATTGCCCTTTACTTTTCAGTATTCTGCTGCCGCTGTCTGTTCATTTGAGGAAAAAAGCGGTGCTACCTGGATTCACATCAAGTATCCGCAGTTAAAAGCGGTTTTAGAGATGACGTATATACCTGTTAATCAAAATTTTAGAGAATTAATGCTGAATGATGAAGAATTTGTGAAGATGCATTATGTAAAAGCAGATGATGTAGAAAATTCGTTTGTACAAGATGATTCATCGGCTTTGTACGGCAAGATTTTTGACATTGCAGGAAAAGAGGTGGCTTGTCCGCTACAATTTTGGTTGAGTGATACGACGAGTCATTATCTTCGGAGTTCGTTATATTTTGATTTCACGCCCAATAATGACTCATTACAGCCTGTTATAGAGTATTTACGCGAAGACGTGATGAAATTGATAAACACCTTTGAATGGAAATAAGATGAATAAAAAGAAGATTATTATACTGCTCAGCAGTGTGGTTGTACTTTTGGGGATTATAGCTTTCATAACCTATCATTATGTACATCAATCGCAAGATGATTGGAAAAATCAAAGGAAGCAGGAAGTAATTAACAACAGAGATGAACGCAATGAAATTGAGGAGATACGGAAGCATCTTCAGGTGAATATACAACGCTATGAAAAGGCGATATTTTCGGCGGACACGAACAATATGGAAGCAGAAGTCAAACGATTGGGCAAGCAGTACCCTGTTTTTATTGCACCCGATGCATGGAAGAATCCTCAATTGATAGAACAACTTAAAGCTTTTTTGCACGACCCGTACATCCGTGAAATTTACAACGATGTAATGAAGCGATATGGTAATTTAACACCGTTGACGGAAGAATTAAAAACGGCATTAAGTTATTATAAATTTTATTTCCCCGATGCGGTAATGCCGGATTTTTATACGGTTGTTGGAGGAATTGACCCGAGTGCACCTTTTATTGATTCATACGAAAACATGGTTATCATCAATTTAGATTGGTATTTAGGAAAGGATTACAAGTACTATCAAGACTATCGTATCCCGCAGTTTATCAGGGCACAATGTGAGAGAAAGAATATTGCCTTAGATTGTTTTCGTCGTTCGATTGCCTATCGTCAGATACCTCAAAAGACGCCAATAACTTTGTTAGACTACATGATATTGGAGGGCAAACGGATTTACTTAACGGAGTTAGTGTTTCCTGAAACGCCGGTATCGGACATTATCGGATACACGCCGCAGCAGTTTGCATGGGCGGAGAAATACCAAGCTGATGTTTGGAACTATCTTATAGAGAATAATTTACTATTTTCAAAAGATAGTGATCCTATACGTAGATTAATTGATGAGGCACCTTTTTCCAATCCGTTCGGCAAACAATCGCCGGGACGAATTGGTGCTTATGTTGGTTGGATGATCCTCATCAACTACATGGAAAAAAATCCGGAAATTGACTTAAAACAGATGATGCAAGAGACGAATAGTCGAACAATTTTGGATAAATCCGGATATAAACCGCTCAAACAGTAGCAGTTATAAAAGTTATTAACAACTCTTGATTTTAGGATTTCTTGATAGTATCTTTGCGAGGTCATTTAAAAATTAACTAATATGTCTGGAATCAACAAAGCAATTCTCATCGGTCGCTTAGGAAAGGACCCCGAAAGTAGAACTTTCGAAAACAATCAAAAA
>CAYYHC010000013.1:20563-22200 GCA_964471715.1 uncultured Lentimicrobiaceae bacterium
AAAAAGTCAGCTTCTCATTAGCTACATCAGAAACTTACAAAGACAAAGATGGAACGAAGAAGGAGATGACAGAATGGCACAACATCGTATGTTGGCGTAATTTGGCAGATATTGCTGAACAATATCTTCGCAAAGGGAAGCTTATCTATCTTGAAGGCAAGATCAAGACCCGTAGTTGGGAAGAGAACGGCTCGAAGCGCTACATTACAGAAATTGAAGCATCCACATTTACCATGTTGGATTCAAAGCCGGATGCACCTACCGAAACACGTGTAGATATCAATCCGTCGGAAGCGACACCATTCTAAACAGATTATTTACTATTTTAACAGATTCGTTTTCTCATTAGCATTTCTATCCTGAACAACAGATTTCTTATTTCGTTCAAATTTTCGGTAGAGAGTTGAGAAAGAGCGTACGGAGGACATAAATACGGGGGAATATTTCCCGCATTCTCTTCTTTTAAGAAAAGAGTCAGGTTATCGAACAAGGATTGTTCGTTTGGAATATTCTCTCTATTTTGTTCTTGTTTTAAAAATTGTAAAATTCGCAATCCATCGGCTTTCTCATGGAAAGCGCGGGCAAATTGCATAGTATCTTTAGCGTTATTTCTTAACGGTTGAAAGAGGTTGGCCCGTTTAAATTGCGTTTGCAAAAAGGAGAGAAACGGGGTATTGACATTATCCGAAGCATATAACTCATCAATTTGTCGATAAGTATCTTCAATGTTTGTAAAGAGTTGGTGGTGATAAATCGGATAGCTGTTCCAATCGCCCGCGGCTCCTTTAATCATCGCAGGACCTGTTCCGAAGAAGACGCGGTCGGAAAAGCGGGCAGCGGGATAAACCAATTGTTCATTCCAACTACCCACTTCCCCCATTTTTCGCAATTTTTGCAACAGATAGAAATCCTCGCCGCTTTTCATGGGAGTAATTCCCCCAATTTTGCGAAGAGACGCTACTTTGGCAGCAATTGCACTGCCAATAGCCGTAAAAGAATAAGGGCTTCCGATTTTCAACATATTGATTGCAAAATTACGCATATACAATTCGTAGCGGAGGATGGCGCGGTTGGCACTATCGTCATCGGTTAGCGGATGATAATAGGGAACCGAAATTGCCTGCCACATTTTGTGTCGTTTGAAATTACGGACGATGCTCTCAAAATAAGATTCTTCAAAATAGGTATCCGCATCCATGCTAATCAGAATGTCATCGTCGTCAGCGATATCCAAAATGTGGTCAAAAAGAACTTTTCGTGCCCACCCTACTCCGTATTGTTTCCCCTGCCAGCCATTCCCGCGACTGCTATAATCCAAAACAGCCAAGTCCATGTCGTTAACGGATTTCAAATAATCCAATAACCGGTAATTATCGTCACAGACGGATTTTCTTTCTGCATCATCCCACCAGCTATCCGGTTGATTAACACAGATATAGACTTTGAAAGAAGAATCTGTTTTTTGATTCAAGATGGCTTGCAAGGTACGTGGCAAGAAAGACATTTCATTCATTGCCGGAATCGCTATATGTAAAGTAATAGGCATGAAAAATTATATTAGCGTACGAAAATAACCACTTTTCGCTCTTTTGAAGCATTTTTTTGGTCATAAACAGGACAATATTGAAACAATAACG
>CAYYHC010000014.1:0-21673 GCA_964471715.1 uncultured Lentimicrobiaceae bacterium
CATTTACATTTCCAAATTTGTCATAAATTCTACCTTGATCATCAAATCCGTGTGTCATTTCATGACCGATTACGACACCAATTGCGCCATAATTAACGGCATCGTCTGCATTCATGTCAAAGAATGGAGGTTGAAGAATGGCGGCCGGGAAGCAAATTTCATTGGTAGATGGTTCGTAATAAGCATTAACGGTTTGCGGCGACATTTGCCATTCAGTCGGATCAACCGGTTTCCCGATTTTTGCTAAGTTATACTCATTTTCAAAACGTACTGCACGCAAAATGTTGGTATAATAACCGTCTCTTTTAATTTCCAATTTCGAATAATCACGCCATTTGTCAGGATAACCAATTTTAACGACAATCCCTTCCAATTTCTCTTTTGCTTTGTCTTTTGTGGCTTGCGTCATCCAGCTGTTTTGCATGATTCTGTCAGACAAAGCCGCTTTCAGATTATCCACCAAGTGCAACATTTTCTGTTTGGCTTCGGCAGGAAAATATTGTTGAACATACAACTGACCAACCGGTTCCGCCAATAATCCACTGACAATACCAATGACTCTTTTCCATCTTTCTTTGTTAACTTCTTTACCTGAAAAGATTTTTCCATAGAAGTTAAAATGCTCATTTACAAAGTTATCGCTCAAATATGGAGCCGCATCACAAATTACATTCCATGCCAAATATGCTTTAATGGTATTAATGTTTTGTGTTTTCAACAACTGATTCAAGTGTTGGAAATAGACGGGCATAACCACGTTAACTTCCTTCACGCCTGCCGGTACCATTGCCTTCGTATATTTTTGCAAATCCAAAGTCGGAATCAATTTTTGAGCATTATCCAACAGCATCACATTCTTCGTCTTAATAGGGTCGCGAAGTTCATTTTTATCAATGTAAATTTTTGCAATGGCAGATTCTACTTTCCAGACCTCTTGCGACAATGCCAAACCTTGTTTGCCGCTCAGTTCTTCATAACCGGAAAAAGCAAAAAGTTGTTGCATCATTGCCATATAACCATCTTTGATTTTTGGATTTTTGGTATCCAAATAATAATCTTTTTCACCTAATCCCAATCCGCTTTGTTGCAGCCAGGCAATAGTCATAGAGCTGTTTTCAGGTGACGCATAGCCGAAAAAATTGAAAAACGGGTAATATCCATTCAAGTGCATTTCTATCAAAACATCAGTTAACTCATTGATTGATTTAATATTGGCAATTTTCTTCAAAATAGGTTGAATGGGAGCGTTTCCTTGTTTTTCAATGGTTACCGTATCCATTCCACAATTATAAATATCTCCGATTTTCTGAGCGATCGTACCGTTGGCATTGTTTTGTGCTGCCACATCGGTAATCAATTTTTTAAGTTGTTTGTCGGTGGCTTCATCCAATTGGTCAAAAGAGCCATAACGAGCATATTCTGCCGGAAGCGGGTGATTCTTTATCCAACCGCCACAAGCATATTGATAAAAATCATCTGCAGGATTGGCAGTGGTATCCATGTTTTCCAAAACAATACCTGAAATAATCGGTTTTGTTTTTACTTCTTCCTTTTTATTCTCTTTGCATCCGCTAAAAAGAAAACCTACACATAACATAAGTAAACTGACTTTAATTATTAATTTGTAATTCATTGTGGATAAAAATTTTAGTTATAACAATTAGGATTATTTAATGTTGCAAAAGTACACATTTTATTTTTTTATTGTTTATATTTTCTAATTTAATTAAAAAATTTCATTTTCTTCATTCGATGTCAAAAGACCGATGACAGATTGTCATGACAAGACCGATTAACCGAAACGCAGAGAATCTTTACAACCTCGCCGCCTTCATAATATGGTATAATGTTTTTTACCTGCCCCGCCCTACGGGCACCCCTTCCTCAAGGAAGGGGAATAGGTGTCCGCAGCGGAAAGAGGAATCTCGTGAGAATCGCCGATTGCCGCGACCCGTAGGGGTCAAATATTTGTAGCAGAGCAATTTGTACCAATTTGTACGACTCCGTAGGCGTCAAATTGAATGCGCCGGTATCAATTTTTCTACCAACGTTTGAATCCTACGGATTCATTATCAATCGTTCCTCGCCATTTGCAGGAGATTCCTCACTGCGTTCGGAATGACAGTCCAAACCGACCAACAACAGAGAAAAAGCGACGGCGGGCGACACAAGTACCTAATTGCCGGCACTTTCACCGCCGCCACTTTTCCTCCCATGCGCCAACGATTGTAGCGGATACCCCGCAGCAGCGGCGGCTTTGCAGGTGAGAAGTGAAAGGTAAAAGGTGAAAGTATTGGGGCAGGGATTAGATAACGGAGACCGAAAGCCGCCGCTGCGAGGAGTAGTAGCGTAAAGCGTGACGGTGAGCCGAAAATACAAGAAAATCAATCAATTACGAAATGGATGAGGCGAACCGGGGCGCCCAAAAAATTAAATAAAAAAATGAAAGATTAGTGGGAAACAAAATTTCCAAAGAATGCGGCTTGGTATAAATCCGGCAAATATTCTTTGTACGACATTTATCAACGAAGCGAATTCCCGTTGTTATGATTATCCTCACTCAAAAAAATACTTTTCTGTTTTTTCATAACATTAATATTTGTATTTTTGCAGTTCTTTTAAAAGAAACAAAATTAAAACTAATTCAATGAATAGTAACGAAATACGTAAAGCATTTTTAGACTTTTTTCAATCTAAATCTCACACTATTGTTCCGTCAGCACCGATGGTTATCAAAAATGACCCGACTTTGATGTTTACCAATGCGGGGATGAACCAATTTAAAGACATTTTTTTGGGCAATACGCCCACCTCTTTTCCCCGCGCCGCCGACTCACAAAAATGTTTGCGTGTTTCCGGAAAACATAACGACTTGGAAGAAGTCGGGAAAGATACTTACCATCATACCATGTTCGAAATGTTGGGCAATTGGTCTTTCGGCGACTATTTTAAAGAAAACGCCATCGCCTACGCGTGGGAATTTTTGACTACCGTGGTAAAATTATCTCCCGACCGTCTGTACGCCACCGTTTTTGGCGGAGATGCCGGCGACAAAACCGAGTCGGATGAAGAAGCTAAATCAATATGGCAGAACTACTTGCCGGAAAACAGAATCATTTACGGCAATAAAAAAGATAATTTCTGGGAAATGGGAGATGCCGGTCCTTGCGGTCCCTGCTCCGAAATTCACATTGACCTTCGCGATGAAGACGATCGCCAAAAAATTGATGCTGTCGAACTCATCAACAAAGACCACCCTTTGGTCATCGAAATATGGAATCTGGTATTCATCCAATTCAATCGACTCTCATCCGGAGAATTAATACCTCTCGCCCAAAAACACGTGGACACGGGAATGGGATTTGAAAGACTTTGCATGGCTGTTCAAGGTAAAAAATCAAATTACGATACGGATGTCTTCCAACCGCTGATTCAAAAATTGGCAAAAATCTCCGGCAAAAATTACGGCACTGATGAACAAACCGACATTGCCCTTCGCGTCATCATTGACCATTTGCGCGCTGTCAGCTTCGCTATTGCCGATGGACAACTTCCATCCAATACCGGTGCCGGCTACGTCATCCGCCGAATTTTACGCCGCGCCATTCGCTACGGATACACTTTCCTGCAATTTAATAAACCGTTTATCAATCTGTTAGTAAACGATTTAGCACAGCAAATGGGACACCAATTTTCGGAACTTGTATCTCAACAACAACTCATCGAAAAAGTAATTTTGGAAGAAGAAACCTCTTTCCTAAAAACATTGGAATCCGGCATTCTAAAGTTTGAAAATTATTGTTCCAAACTAAAATCATCTACATTTATTGATGGCGACTTTGCATTTGAATTGTTTGATACTTATGGTTTTCCAATTGACCTTACTCAACTTTTGGCAAGTGAAAAGAACTTGACGGTTGATATGGAAGGTTTTCAGAAAGGATTGTCGGAGCAAAAACAACGCTCCCGCGCCGCCGCCGCTGTAGAAACCGATGATTGGGTGGAACTATCGGAGAATATTCAACCCACTCAATTTGTGGGTTACGACACGCTTACTTGCGAATGTAAAATATTAAAATACAGAAAGATAAAGACCAAAGAAAAAGCCTTCTTCCAACTCGTATTCGATAAAACTCCTTTCTATGCCGAATCGGGCGGACAAACCGGCGACAAAGGTATATTGCAAAATGTAAATGAAAAAATTGTCATTGAAAATACAATCAAGGAAAATAATCTATCCATTCACCTTGCCAATGCTTTGCCTGAAAATTTAACGGCTTCCTTTACAGCGATGGTTGATGAAGAAAGTAGAGAATCCACACAGAACAATCACTCAGCTACTCACTTGATACACTTTGCATTACGTAAAGTATTGGGAACACACGTAGAACAAAAAGGCTCTTTGGTCACTCCCGACAGATTGCGTTTCGATTTTTCGCACTTTGCCAAAATGACGTCGGAGGAATTAAGCAAGGTAGAACATATTGTCAATCAATTGGTTCGTAAGAATATTCCATTGCAAGAGCATCGCGATATTCCTATTGATGAAGGCAGAGCGATGGGTGCGATGGCTTTGTTTGGCGAAAAATACGGAAACAAAGTGCGCGTCATCCAATTCGGTGATTCCATTGAATTGTGCGGTGGTACTCATACATCGGCTACCGGCAGAATCGGATTCGTTAAAATACTTTCCGAAAGTGCAATAGCAGCCGGCGTACGGCGAATTGAAGCCATTACAGGTCAAGCGGCGGAACAATACATCAACGAAGTAGTCAGCGTTAACGAAGAACTTAAAACCTATTTCAATACCCCGAACATCATTCAGTCGATACAAAAATTAGCCGCAGATAATGATTCAATGAAGAAAGAATTGGAACATTTTCGTCAACAAAGAGTTGCCGATTACGTTCAAAAATTACAAAAAGAGGTGCAAATCACGCATCAAACCAACATAATTTCTGCAATAATCCCATTGGAAGTTGACGAATTGAAACAGATTGCCTATCAGCTACGGACGGTAATGTCCAATTTATTGGTTGTTTTTGGCACTACTGCGGGTGAAAAGCCGGGAATAATTGTTGCGTTGTCGGATGATTTGGCAGCCAAAGATTACAATGCGGGAAAGATGGTGCGCGAGGCGGCAAAACTTATACAGGGAGGTGGCGGCGGACAACCGACGATTGCCACTGCCGGCGGCAAAAACTGCGACGGAATCAATGACGCCGTGCAACAAGTGATTAAAATGATGGAATAATTTGTAAAAGAACTATTTCGTTCTACTAACTTCTATATTTTGCAATCATCAGATTAAGAGGAATAATGCCGGAAGTATTGACGTAATTAATTAAATATCAAATAGATACTATATGAAAGCTACTTATAATGAGATCATGTCAAAATTGAAGCGCAAAGAATACGAGCCGGTTTATTTTTTGTTTGGAGAAGAACCCCTTTATATTGACAAAATCTCAAAATATATTGAAGATAACGTCATTGATGAAGCAAACAAGGATTTTAATCAAGCTGTGTTTTACGCAAAAGATGTTAGTATAGAGGATGTTATATCAAGTGCCAAAGAATATCCTTTTGGTACTGAAAAAAAAGTTGTCATTGTAAAAGAAGCCCAAAGTTGGAATAAGTTTGAAGCTTTTCATCATTATGTTGCCAACCCAATGCCAAGTACGATATTGGTCATTTGCTACAAGTACGGCAAGTTGAAAGCTACGGAATCGAAACCTTTTGAAAAGAATACCGTTTATTTTGAATCCGCCAAAGTTCCACTTTACAATTTATCGAAATGGGTGGACACTTGTGCAATAGAGTACGGATTTAAAATTTCTTCCACTTGTGCCGATTTGATTGCGGAGCACATTGGTAATGACTTGTCGCGCATTGATAATGAGTTTCGTAAATTTCAAATTATACTGCCTGCCAATAGCGAAATTACTCCAGAAATCATTGAAAAAAATATCGGAATCAGCAAGCAATACAATATTTTTGAATTGCAGGATGCGCTTTCAAACAGAAATTCGCAGACAGCTTACAAAATTGTAATGGCATTCTGTCAAAATGTGAAAGCAAATCCTATTATTGTAACTATCAGCAGTTTATATTATTATTATCACGGAATGCTTGCCTACCATCTTGCCCCCAACAAAGATTTGGCTGACATGAAAGAAGCGTTTGGGTACAACAAGTCTGACAAACAATTGTCACGCATGGCGCGAATTGCCATGAACCAATCGCAAGCTTCATTAATAAAAAATATTGCTGTTTTGCGCGAATTTGATGCTCGCTGCAAAGGTATTGACAATATCGCGTCCGAAGAAGAATTATATAAAGAGTTGATTTATAAGCTAATGCACTAATTCTCCCCACATATATCTCCTTAATAAAATATTTTATTAAAAAAGTTACAACTAAAATTATTTTTAGCGATGAAATCTATCAAAAAATCATGTACATTTGCAAAATGTGTTAGTATCGAAAAAATTAATCGTAAATAATTAATATTCAGAATTTTATAAAATATTTTTAGTATGAAAAAAATAAAAAATAACGTTCGATGGGGGCAAATTACAATGCTTTTGAATCTTTTACTCGCCGTTTTAATCATTGTTGCCGTTATCTTATTGATGAAATTTGATAAAGTGAATGTTCAACTGCAAAATGCAAAGCCGGGATATGACAATGTTCAAGATTCGATTAAACGTACGCAACAAAACATTCACGATTACAATAAAAAAGTTGAAAACAGCAATAAAACAATTGCAATGTTGTTACAAAAAAATGATTCCTTAAGCACGGTTGTGAAAACTTTGGGAAAAGATGCAGAAAAAGAGAAAGCAATTTTGACCGATGAAGTGAAATACAATGAAGATCAAATTGTAAGCTTGAAGGAAAAAATCAAAACAGACGAGGTTTCATTGATGATGACAAAAGATACCTTGGAAATGTTTGAAAACGAAGCCAAACCGGTAATTGCCCATTACAACGAAATCGGACAGCAAGTTACCACTCCTTTGCACAATTACAACTTAATTATCATCATTATCATCATTCTTTTCTTTGTAAAAATATTGATGTTTGCATTTTGGAATTACCTCAATATGAATAATTTGCAAGCTATTGCTCCTTGGATGAAAAAGAGTACCAAACCTTGGTGGGCAATCGTAGGATGGTTTATTCCTATTTATAATTTGATTAAACCTTGCTCCGTTTTTTCTGAAATGTGGGATGAAACGACTTACCTTTTGAAAGAAAAAGCAATTGTCGCCAACGAAAATGACAATAATCAAATTGAAAGCATCGGTTTGTGGTGGGGTCTGTACATCTTTGGAAAATGTTTAATGCCATTCGTCATTGGTGGGCTAATGATTTGCATCAATTTTTGGTGGTTACTCCCGCTCACTTTTTCTCCCGAAATCTTTGATATGGGCGTTTTCTTCGGTGCAAAAGGTTTCTTCTTGCAATTTAACCACGTGTTTGTAGCAATTATTGTCGTTCTTGCATTTGTTTTATACTTTATTTATGAAGCATATCTTATCTGTAAATATAATAAAATGAATGTCATTTTATGCAATAACCAAGCAAAATTTGACACTAATAATGTGAAATAACGATTATTTTCGTTGATTAATACTAAAAAATCCATCATAATTTTTATGGTGGATTTTTTTTAAATATCCCTATTATAAGGGATTGCACGCGCGATCGGTTATTGCTATTTTTGCACGTTTAAGTTTAAGAAAAATGTTGAGTGAAGATAAACTGTTTTTGAGCGATATTCCGGCCGGAAAATCATGCATAATCACTAAATTAAGTGGTTACGGCGGATTTAGGCATCGCATTTTGGAAATGGGTTTTGTGAAGGGACAATATGTAACGGTAATTCGCAATGCTCCACTTCAAGATCCCATAGAATACAAAGTGTTGGATAGTTATGTCTCTTTGCGACGAAGCGAAGCCAAACAAATTGAGGTCGTTGTAGTTGACGAACATGAAAAAAGCGAACACAATATCTGCTTATTCAGCACTTTAACGGAAGAAAAACGGAATACAATTAATGAAAAATTAAAAACCATCAATGTCGCTTTAGTGGGCAATCCAAACTGCGGAAAGACCTCTCTTTTCAATTTCGCCACCGGCGCATCAGAAAGAACCGGAAACTACAGCGGCGTAACCGTAAGCGCGAAAACCGCCGTCTTGAAATCCAATGGCTACACCATTAATTTGGTCGATTTGCCCGGCACCTACTCCATTACCGAATACTCTCCCGAAGAACTATATGTGCGTCAGTATCTTACAGAAGAAAAACCTGACGTTGTACTCAATATTGTTGATACTGCCAATTTGGAAAGAAATCTTTTTCTAACCACTCAACTCATTGACATGAACGTCAAAATGGTGGTTGCACTCAATATGTACGACGAATTAACTGCACACGGACATCAGCTCAACTACGAATACCTGGGGAAAATGTTGGGATTCCCTTTCGTTCCTACCACTGCCAATAAAGGAATCGGAGTGGATGAGGTGGTAAAAAAAATCATTGACGTATATGAAGATAGAGATGTTGCTTCAAAACATATACATATTAATTATGGCGCAGTAGTTGAAAATGCTATTGAACAGATTAAAATTCCGCTTACTGCTAATCCGGCTCTTGCCATTCAGTACCATTTACGTTATTTGGCAATTAAATTGATAGAAGGCGATATAATTACGCAACAGCTGATGCAAGAGCTTCCCAACTTTGCTGAAATAGAAAACATTACCAAGAAACAGCGACAAATCATTGCCAACGAATTTAACGAAGATACGGAAGCCGTCATTGCCAATGCAAAATATAGTTTTATTCGCGGTGCACTGCGCGAAACCTATAAACCCAATAAGGAACGAAAACACAATCGCAGCGAAATCATTGATAACATATTAACAAATAGATGGTTAGGATTTCCTATTCTAATTTTATTTCTTTGGATAATGTTTCAATCGACCTTTATTATAGGAACTTATCCTCAAGAATGGATAGAAATGGGCGTAGAATGGTTGGAAATTTGGATACACGACATACTACCCCAAGGTATTTTCAACGACCTTTTGGCAGATGGCGTTATAGCCGGTGTTGGAGGCGTACTCATCTATTTACCCAATATTTTGGTTCTGTTTTTCTTCATTTCCATCATGGAAGATACCGGCTATATGGCACGCGCAACCTTTATTTTAGATAAACTAATGCACTCCGTTGGCTTGCATGGGCGGTCCTTCATTCCGCTTCTTACCGGTTTTGGCTGCAGTGTCCCTGCAATTATGGCATGCCGTACTTTAGAAAATAAAAAAGACAGAATTTTGACAATGTTGCTCATTCCTTTCATGTCCTGCTCTGCCAAACTGCCTGTCTATCTGCTCATTGTATCTGCATTTTTCAAACAATATCAAGGTCTTATTCTATTGGGAATTTACCTGTTTGGCGTCATCATCGCCGTTTTGGTTTCGTTAATTTTAAAAAAGACTCTTTTCAAAAAGGAATCCGAACAATTTGTAATGGAATTGCCCCCCTACCGCATGGCAACGCTGCGAAACACCCTGCTCCACATGTGGAATAAAACCGTACAATACTTACAAAAAATCGGTACCGTAATTTTGGTTGCATCGGTCATTATTTGGGCACTCAATTATTTCCCGATAAGCAATGACCAAACCAAAGCATATCAATCTGAAATCATTGCATGCCAAACAGATACAATTATTTCCAATACAGAAAAAACGGCAATTGTCGATAGTTTGCAAATCGCGATCAATGCGGCACAACAAGAAGGTTCCTATATTGGCACTATCGGAAAAATAATTGAACCCGTTCTGCGTCCATTGGGTTTTGATTGGAGAATGAGCGTTTGCGTACTCACCGGATTGGCGGCCAAAGAAACCATCGTAAGTTCGATGAGTGTCTTATATAAATCTCCACAATCTTCGGGAACACCGAATGAAGATACTGCATTACAAGAATCAATCCGTCAAGCAAAAAACAGCGACGGAACTTTCGTTTTCACTCCATTAACTGCTATCTCTTTCTTGGTATTTGTCTTGTTATATGCTCCTTGTGTTGCCACTATTGCCGCTTGTTCAAAAGAATCGTCACGAAAATGGGCATTATTTATGTTTTTTTATACAACAGCCGTTGCATGGATAGCAAGTTTTGTCATTTTTCAGATTGGCTCATTATTAATGTGATACAATGCTTCGCACACAGGTTGATTCATCACCACTTTATGAAAATGCCTAACAAATTTCATTCCTATTTTTTGCGCCACGCAAGCGGACGGGAGATTATCGTGCTTCATATAGCTGATTACAGTATTGTAATTCAGGGTATTAAAAGCATAATGCAAACAAGCCTTCGCCGCTTCAGTCGCATAACCATTGCCACAAAATTCTTTTCGGATATGGTAGCCAATTTCGGGCAACCAAGTTCCTTCAACCTCTTGCATAGTAATTCCGCAGTCGCCTAAAAAGGTATTGTTCTGTTTAAGAATCACCACCCACAAGCCATGCCCATATTGTTGATAATTATCAATATTCCAATTAATCCACGCTTTTACTTTATTTTCATCGAACGGAGCCGGATAATATTGCATGGAAACTTCGTCACCCAATACTTTTAATAAATCGGTGAGATCAGTGGGGTTCAGTTCCCGCAAAAGCAATCGTTCTGTTTCAATAATAGTTTTCAAAAATAAAAGGGCAAATTATAACTTACTTGATTAGTTCACAGAATATTGCAAATAATCATATCAATCTGTAACAATCTTAAAATCTATATCTGACGCCGAATGCCACACCGCCTAAATCTCCAAAATAGTGCGAGCCGAATCCCAAGAAATTCCACATTGGACGCCAATCCAAACTTAAATTCAGAGGAAAGCCAAATTGATATTCAATACCAATTTGTCCACCCACATTTATTCTTATTGGGGAGTTTCCATAATATTCATTCCAATTCCAACCCACTCCAAATCCGGGACCGACATACCAATTCCATCCACTTCTAATATTTCCGACCCAATCGAACATGCAAGCGGCACCAAAACTACCATACTTACTAAAGTAGCCATTTGCTCCCGCAGTTAAATCAACCATCCAATTGGAGGTGATCATGTGTTGATAGGAAAATTCAAAATCACCTCCGATGCGTCCACCTATGGCGCGCGGTTGTGCATTAATTGCACTAATCATGGCAATCATAAAAAATGCAGAGAAAATAATCTTTTTCATTTTATATCATTTTAGAGTTACATCGAGGAACAATGTTTGCAAAAAAATGTTTGCAAACAATTTACTATATCAACTATACAATTTTTCAATCTTTTCTGCAAACTTTGCTGAGATAAAATTTCGTTTTAGTTTGAGCGTCGGAGTTAATTCTCCTGTAGTCACGCTCCATTCATAATCGATTAAAGCATAACGAATTACCTTTTCTGTATCGCCTAAAGAGGCATTATACTTATCCACTATTTTATTAAATTTTTTAATCACGTGAGGATTCTTAATCATCTCTTCATTAGTAGTATAAGCGATTCCTTTTCGATTACACCAAGAGCGTAAGTCATTGAAATTAGGGACGATTAAAGCAGCGGCAAATTTTTTGTTTTCGCCTAAAACCATAATGTTGTCAATCAAAGATTCCTCGTTGAATTTGTTTTCAATCAAGGTAGGAACGACATATTTGCCGAAAGCGGTTTTAAACATTTCTTTTTTTCGTCCGGTAATTCGCAGTTGTCCTTTGGGTTCAAAATGTCCCATGTCGCCGGTATGAAACCATCCATCTTCATCAATTGCCTCTTTTGTAAGTTCTTCGGCTTTATAATATCCTTGTGTAACGCAGTGTCCGCGGGTAAGAATTTCTCCATCCTCTGCGATTTTGACTTCTATTCCGGGGAGTGCTGGACCGACCGTACCGAACAACAAACCATCTTTAAAGAAGTTCCCGACAGCAATAACAGGGGAAGTTTCCGTCAGTCCGTAGCCTTCCAAAACAGGCATTTCTGCCGCCCAGAACAAACGACATAATCTGGGTTGGATAGCCGCTCCGCCCGATACAATCACATCAATTCGCCCACCTAATGCAGCTTTCCACTTACGAAGCACTAATTTGCGTGCAATATTCAGTTTCAAACGTGCAATTGCCGAATTATTTTCAAATTCAAAATTAGAAGCGATGGCATCTGCCCAGAAGAAGATTTTCTTTTTAAATCCTTTTTGTTTTCTGCCCGTAGCGATGATTTTATCATAAAATTTTTCCAACAGACGAGGCACAGTAGTAAAAATGGTAGGCTTAATTTCGCGCATATTATCGGCAATCGTCGCCAAACTTTCAGCATAATAGATTGGAATTCCCAAATATTGCCAAGCATAAATCATCATTCGTTCATAAATGTGGCAAAGGGGAAGATAACTAAGCACTCTGCTTTGAGCCTGCACCGGAACAATAGGAATAATCGCTTTAAAATTACGGATAATATTTTTGTGCGTTAACATCACCCCTTTCATTGTACCGGTAGTGCCGGACGTATAAATGATAGTCATGACATCATCGGGTGAAATACGTTCTTTGATTTCATTCAGATATTGAGGGCACGGGTTTGCCATTCCCAACTCAATCACCTCGTTAAGATGTCGATAGCCTCGTAAATTTCTAAAAGTATAAACATTATCTTTAATCCCCGGAATCTCGGAAATGATGTTTTCAATTTTGCGAAGAATATCCCAACCCGACACAAAGACCATTTTCACATCTGCGTGATGTAAAATAAATTTGTAATCCGTTTCACTGATAGTAGGATAAATGGCAACGTGGATGGCACCCAATTGTAAAATTGCCATATCCAAAAAATTCCATTCAGGACGTCCGGAACTAATCGATGCGATTTTATCGCCTTTCTTGATTCCCAATTGCATCAAACCATAGCTGATGTTATTGACTATCTCAATATATTGGTTAATGCTGTAATGACGCCAAACTCCATTTTCTTTCCCGCACAACGCATCATCTTTTTGAAAATGAATAGCATAGTGAGGTAATATGTCAAATATGCGAGTTACCTCCATCGTAAAAATCCTAATTATTTAACAACAAGCTTTTTGGTCGCAATTATTTTATTGTCAACTTGTAAAGAATAAAAATATATACCTGAAACCAACATCGAAACATCAATTGTGGTTTTACCGCCTCCCGAATTAACCGGAATTGCACAGATTTTACTTCCTATCAAATTAGTAATCACTATTTTGCATTCACTTCCAACACGATAATTGCTCAAGTCATATTGTACATTGACATAATCATTTGCCGGATTAGGATAAGCAAAAAATTCCCTTACTTCACATACATTGTTCTCAATTCCTACTTGTTCAGAAGAATATTTAGCTATGATCGTATCGGAAGTACCTCCTCGTGGTGTGAAAATATATCTCATTATGGTAACTCCTTCACCTCCCTCAGGATTATAAAGGATATGAAAATCAGCATAAGCGGAAGTATCACCGGGAGCCACAACAATGGGGTATGGAGAAACCAATACATTTTCATTAAAACATGTTCCTATACAAAAAGAGTTATAACTTCCCGATAAAAGAGAGATTACTTGCTTTTCAAACGTGATGGCCATTGTATCAGGAGTGGTATTCATTATTTCAACGGTTATTTCCAAATCTGAAGTCTCCGGATTTATTCCATTAATTATCAGACTATCTCCTAATTCATTTCCATTGTAAAAAAATCTCATGTTTTGCGAAAAAACAGCGGTAGCAGTGCTTGCTAAAATCAATAAGAGTATAAATAATTTTTTCATAATATTGCGTTTTAATTCGAACTGCAAAGATAATACTTTTATTTCATCATACCATGCAAAAAATATCATTTTTAATATTTTTTAATTCACTCATTTACAACATATTACTCATTTACAATCTTTCCACACAGAATTTTATAGTTACAATAATTGCAATGTGACGTATCTGCGGTTTGTTTAAAAGGGGTAGAGTCATCCAAAATACTTTTGAGAAAAATGGAGAGCGCGTTTTCAAAATCACCAAGCAATTCATCATCTATGATATTGCGGGGAACATCGGTTTCCGTACCAAATTTCGGGAAGATAATATTTTTGTCGGATTTTTTTAATATTTCCTGAAATCCAATAATTCCGCAACATATTTCATTGTGAGTAAACTCTTTATTGGTTTTTTTAAAGAGATAAGCATACATCAACAGCTGCAACAATTGTTTTTGGTCCCCATCGGAAAAGAGCGTTTCCATATCAATAAATTGTAATTTTCTATCATCCACTTTCCCTGTTTTATAATCCAATATCGTGACCACCCCGTTTCTCAAATCTATTCTGTCGCAGAAGCCTTTCAGTTGTACGCCGTTTAATGAATATTTCAAAGAAACTTCTGTTCCCAAAACCGTAAATACATTATTCTTTAATTCATTTTCAACTATAGAACAATAAGTTAGAATATTCTTTTTGGCAACCTCCGTAGCGAGATACATTTTCCCTCGAGTCAAATCCTGTCCTTTTACTTCATCATACTCGTAAAACGTAGCTGCAACGACATCATCTATATTTTTCCGCAAATTTGCAAGAAACCCCAAATAATGTGTCGGATTCCGTTTAATGTCGGAAAGTAATTTTTCCAATACTTTATGAACCACGCTGCCAATAATATTTTTCTCGATATTCTCATTGATCGTTTGTTGCTCCTGAATTTCTGCAATATATTGTAAATAAAACTGCAACGGACAATTGATATATGACGAAAGTGCTGTGGGAGAATAGGACAAACCTAATAATTTTTTATTTATATCTGCATTTTTCGGAATTTCAATTCCTGCGCCTTCGTTCTTCAACGGGGGCATTGATACATTTTGATTTTCAATCGAAATTGAGGACTCTATATTTTGATTATGAATTTCGAACTCCAACTGACTGACAAAACGGCTTTTTTCCGCTACTGCGTCAGAAGAATCTGCATTATAGAGGAGATAAACTTTTTCTGCTCTTTGCAATAATCTAAAGAAATGGTAAGCATATACAAAGTCTTTTTGCTGATACGTCGGCAAGCCGTAGTGACATCGTACATCAAACAAAATCAAAGAGTTATCTTTTTTACCAACAGGAATAATTCCTTCATTTACAGAAATCATGATGATATTTTTGAAATCGAGAACGCGAGTTTCCAAAAGTCCCATTATTTGCAATCCGTTTTCAGAATCCGTTCGGAAAGGAATTGACAAACCCTTCAATTGTTCATTCAAAAAATACTCAATGGTCTTTATATCCAACAATTCTTGTTCAGGAAAACGCTGTAACACATTGATCGTTTCTTGAATGGCATCGATAAAAACAGTCACGACCGATTGGTCGAAGCCTTTCTCAAGTTTTAATAAAATGTCTTTAAAAAAGTTTTCCATGACTTCCAAAAGTGCAATTCCGTCGCACGAAAAGTCAGGAAATTCAGAAAATTTGACGCGCAATTCCGACAATTTATAAAAAATGTGATTTTTACAAATAATGTCTTTCACATACTCTTTATGGACATTTCCTTTCAAAAAAGAGGAAATTATCAACGGATTATTCACAAAAGCCAACACATCTTTATGATAATAGATGGTTTCATTCTTACTATCGTTTTGTTTAAACCTCCGAAAATTTTGGGCAGTGGAAAACATATCTTGCAATAAATGATAGGCATGCGTATCGGTAATCGGATAGCTCATCGTAATATTGCTATCGGTACAATCATAAATATGAATAAACGGGACGATCAAGGATTCGTCGGCAAAAACAAGTGCAGTGTTATTTAAATCATAAGACGACATTTGGTGCAACAATTCGGCAGCCATGTAAAGCTGGTCCATTTGTTTGGTTAAGCCATAAATCTTAATGTCTTTTTTTACCTCTTGATAATAATTTCCAACCCAATGTATTTCAGGTAATTGCAACTTATTTTTCAGCTTTTCGATAAAATCGGAAACGTGGGAATTGGATTCTTTCCTGAAATAAAAAGCATCTAAATCGAAATAAAATTCGGTCTCTTTATTTTCATGCAAGTATTCCACAATTTTGATTTCAGCCGGGGAAAGCACATTCAAGCCTGCAAAAATGTATTTTTGGTAATGCACTTTATCGCAATATTGTTTTACGTTTTCGGCTGCATCGCGATAAATCAGTCCTTCATATCCTTTATTTTTGGACAACAACAGGGCTGTAAAATTCTTATAAATATCTTTTAACGATAGATAAAATTCCAAGTAATCTCGCTGACTTTCAGATAGTTCCCTATCTTGTCCAAAAGATTCCAGCTCCTTGATATCGCGAAGAGTGGCAAAAATGGAAGACGCTTCCGCCAATTGCATATCAATTTCGCTAATATCTTGCAAAAAAAGATTTCCCCACGGCAAAAAATCCTGAAGAGATTTCTTTTTAAAGTGTTCGGTTTTACTGTAAATTTCATATAAATCGACCAATAATTCGGCAGGAGAAGATATTTGCAGCAGAGAAAGAGAGTGCACGAACTCATCAATAGAAAAAACGGTAGGTAAAAAAATCGGTTTATTAATTTGCGAGGCGACCTCCGCATATAATTTTTTTTGCGCTCTTTTATTAGGTAAAATTATTGCAATATTTTGATAATCAAGTTTTTCTTTGCAAATAATTGCATCTGCCAATTTTGAAATAAAAGTATCCATTTGCGAATTGAATTAATGAGCAAAGATACACATATTTATTTACAGCAAGTTTCTTTTATTCTTTTATTCATTCAAGTTTGTTCCATAAAATTCCTTTTTCTTCCAATTTACTCCATTTTTTTCCAAAAAAAACAGATTGAAGTAAACAAAAAAATACTAAATCACTCTATTTTAGTATATTATTTATCGAACTGTCGATATAATTAACTACTAAATTATCAATAGTTTAATGTTTATAACTAAAAAAGTGCGTTTTTTTAGTCCATATTTTTCCAGACTGATAATCAACAAGTTAAGTATAAAATAGCAATAATAATCAAAAATTTATCAACAATGTGGATTTAATATAAAAAAAACTAATATTTTTGTCGAGAATAATTTTCGTAAATAATGGGTAGTTTAAAATATCGTTGGTTTGAAGTAACACTTGAAAAGTATGGGCGACTAAAATTGCCTGTTGCTTTATTGAAGGAGTTGGGTGAAGATGACCGACAGACTTTTTGGGCTACGGTAGGTTTCGGAAAGCACATCATGTTGTGGACGCAGAGTGCCTACAAAGCGCAAACCGAATTTTTGGATTCGTTAGATCGAAATCTAATCGAAGTAAAGCGATACAGGAATATTCTTTTGCGCCAAAGTGCCTATTTGGAATGTGACTCACAAAATAGAATCGTACTTCCCAAAAATCTTTTGGAAAGATACAATATTGATCGTGAAGTAGTATTAGTATTAGACCATGGTCAGATTGAGATATGGAATGTTGCCGACTTCAACAAGGAATGCGATGCGATAACGGATGAAGAATATGCAGCGATGAATGCGGCAATGCACTCCGGCAAATACAATATTGACAGAAAGGAGGAGAATGTATCATAATCCCGTACTTCTTGATTCTTCCGTAAAAGGTCTGATTACATCACTCAATGGCACTTATGTTGATGTTACTTTTGGTGGTGGGGGACACTCTCGGCAAATATTGCAACAATTGGGAGCTGAAGGGAAACTTTTGGCTTTTGACCAAGACAGCGACAGCGCAAAAAACGTTCCGGAAGATGCACGCTTTCAGTTTATTCAGCAGAATTTCAAACATTTAAAGAAGTTTTTGCAGTATTACGAAGCCTATCCTGTGGATGGGATTTTAGCCGATTTAGGTGTTTCCTCTCATCAATTTGACACACCGGAGCGTGGATTTTCGCATCGTTTTGATGCCAATTTGGATATGCGGATGAACAATACCAAAGGAATTTCCGCCTATCAGATTGTCAATGAATACCCTGTTGAAAAACTATCCAATATATTATATCAATACGGTGAGCTTTCCAATGCACGCCAAATTGCGTTACAAATTGATAAATATCGCGAAAAAAAAATAGTGACCACCACCGATTTGGTAGCCGCTGTCACCCCCCTCCTCCCTCGTGGAAAAGAAAATAAAATCCTATCCAAAATCTTCCAAGCCCTTCGTATTGAAGTGAACGAAGAAATGGAGGTCTTACGCGCTTTTCTGGAACAAACCACCGATGCACTGAAAGTTGGAGGACGATTGGTCATTATTTCCTACCACTCTTTGGAAGATCGTTTGGTAAAAAACTTCCTAAAATCAGGAAATTTCACAGGCAACATTGAAAAGGATTTTTATGGGAATCCTCTATCCCCTTTTAAGTTGATTACCCGCAAAGCCATTGTGCCCGACGAAGAAGAAATAGAGAGTAATCCCCGCGCTCGAAGTGCAAAATTAAGAATTGCCGAAAAAGCATAATCACTTATTTTCAATATTATACAACATGTATAAAAGCAAGCAATACAATGCCCCTAAACCAAAGGAAAAAAAAGTGATTTCACTTTTCAGAGACTTGTTTAGTGGAAAATTCCTAATACAAAAACAGACCATTAAATGGTATCCGTATCTACTTCTGCTCTTCGCAATTGCTTTTGCACTGACTATGAACGAGAGAATCATCATCAACAAAGAAAAACGCAATAAGAATTTGCAAGACAAGCATGACAGTATCGTTGTCGAATTTCGTAAAATGAACGAAATCATCTTCACGGAAGATGAAACAAAACTGAGAAAAAAAGCCGAAGAATCGGGATTTGAGGCAATAAACGAACACGATTATTACAAAATATACAAAGGAAAATAAGCATCACGGCATACTATGAAACTCAAACATTTTAATAGAAACACAAACATTCTGCTCATTCTGGTGGTACTCTTCACTGTGCTCTGCTTTGCTTTTATTATTAAACTCTCTTTTTTTGACAAAAAGAAATATACGGGTGAAATTTACAAACAATATCCTGCTGATTCACTCAACTTTCTTACGCCTGAAGAAAGAAAAAATTGCGTCGTCATTTCCGAAGTCAATCCGGCAAGAGGAGTCATCTATGACGATATGGACAAACCATTAGTTTCGAATGTCCGTGTATATCCGATTAGTATTGATGGGCAATCTTACAATAAAAACTATAAGTATTTCAAAAAAAACGAGCCTTATTTGGACACACTCATCAATGACCTTGCGCGCCATTTTTATTCCATTTTCGGACAAAGATATCCTGAGTATTCGGTACAAACTTACCGAGAGAAATTGTCCAAAGCTCTCAAAGAACAAAAAACGGTTCAGATTTTCAGAGAAGACCAAGTGGTCAGAGAGAATAAATGGATTTTTGAAGAAGACCTCAACAAACTCAAAAAATTACCTCTTTTCTGCAAAACGATTCCCATTGACGACAGAGCACACTACGGATTTACTGCTGCCAAAGGATACACAGAAAAAAGCAAAATCACATTTCCGAGTATCATTGACGTAGGACAGAAAAAAATCACGATTCGCCTTCGCCCGTATGGCAGTATGGCACAGCGTATTCTCGGAAATCCGACTCTAAAAAACGGAATTGACGGCTGTCCGCAATTCAATAAGATTCTTACGGGAGTGGCAGGTATTAATAAAAAACTGATAATCAATAATATATCAATTCCTTTAGAAACGCAAAACGCACCTATTGAAAGTGGAAATGTATATACCACCATTAATACGAAAATTCAAAAAATTGTACATCAAGAGTTATTAAAGAAAGCGGAAGCCATCTCTCCGGATTGGGCGTGCGCCATTGTGATGGAAACCGCCACCGGTGACATCAAGGCGATCAGTAATTTTACGCGCGTCATTCAAAATGGTGATACACTTTACGTTGAGTCGCGCAACAACGCAATGGTTGCGGAAACCGCCGAACCTGGTTCGACCTTTAAAATTGCGTCACTTCTTGCCTATTTGGAACGCACCAATTGCGATACTACCCGCAAATATCCCATCAATATTCACTGTTTTACTACCAGAGGAGGACGTAAAGTAACACGCCAAGACTCGCCTTTAGCCGCCGCTAAAGGCGAAAAAATTGCTTCCATCAAAGAAATTATCCAACGTTCTTCCAATGTGGGTATTGCCTCTATGATTCGTGAAGCTTTCCCTAATTACAACGATTATGTACGAAAATTGAACGAGATGTACATTACCTTGGGATTTTCGGCACAAATCGGGAAACTCTCGCCTATTAATATGAAATATGACTGCAAAAGTTTTGAAGACCAATACGGATGTTACTTTGGCGCAGGTTTTTATATGCAACCAATGCAGACTTTGGTTTACTTTAATGCCATTGCCAATAACGGAAAAATGATGCAACCCCGCTTTGTTCGCGCATCGGAAATTGAGGGAAAATTTACAGAATATCCCAGCATTGTCATCAAAGAACAAATTGCAAGTCCCCAAACCATCCAAATTGTACAGGGAATTTTGAAAGCAGTGGTGATGGAAAGGCCGGGAACCGCCTATCGTTTTCACGATCTGACTTTCCCTTTTGCTGGCAAAACCGGAACCCGCGACATTTACGACCGCAGCAAAGGTCAATATGACAAGGATAGGAGTTCCGTCTCCTTCTGCGGATATTTCCCGGCCGATAATCCTCAATACACCTGCATTGTTTATATGTTTAATGTTCAAGGACATAGTGATCAAGCGATTGAAGTTTTTTCCAAAATTGCCAAACAAATCTTGTTTCCTCCGAGCACTATTGACCGGTCTCATAAATCTCTCTATGTTGCCAATCCTGTCAATCATTTTCAAATCACCTCTTTTGCCCGTATGGTAGGTATTTCAACCCCCAAAATCGGCAAATGCGACTATGCCGTTTCCACCTCCAAAGATACAACCCTATTCGCACCATACTCCGTAACCCTTTCCGGAAATGTTCCCAATGTAATCGGTCTTTCGGCTTCTGATGCTATTTTTGAACTTAAAAAAAGAGGGTATAAAGCTATAATCCACGGAATTGGGATCGTTACCAAGCAATCGTTTAATTCAAATAATAATACAATGACACTGATATTAGAAGCCGGATAGGAGGCGCTCCTTTTTGTTGTTCAACCTTACCTACCTAACCATTAATAACCTATTTATAAAAAAACCTTTACTGATACGTGAAAGCATTATCATTTTTATTAGAACATATTGAATACTCCGAACTCATCGGCAGTACACGGTTCGATATCAACGATATCGAGTTTGATTCGAGAAAAATACAACACTCTGCAAACGAATTAGTTAGCCCACTATATATTGCCCAACGCGGAACGCAAACCGACGGACATCTTTATATTCCGCAAGCCATCGAAAAGGGTGCCTCCGTCATCGTATGCGAAACGTTACCACAAATAATTGAAGAGAAGGTAACTTACATTCGCGTTGCCGACAGCGCCGTTGCTTTAGGCAAATTGGCAAGCGCATTTTACGATTTTCCAAGTCAAAAACTTAAATTGGTCGGAATCACCGGTACCAACGGAAAAACAACCACCGTAACACTTCTTCACCAACTATTTATGTCATTGGGATATCCTACGGGACTTCTTTCCACCATTGTAAA
>CAYYHC010000015.1:0-21568 GCA_964471715.1 uncultured Lentimicrobiaceae bacterium
GGAAGATGGCGGCTTTATTAACGCCTGTTTTACCAATCTTGGTGGTGGATCTTTCGCCGGCGGCAATGGCAGCGGCGGAGTCGCTTTCGGGATATTTGCTTTTACGAACCTGTACAGCGGTGCAACGGCAGTTCCACCCATTGGGCGGGTAGTAGCTGCTCCAGAACGGATCGGAGGGCGGCAGGGTGGTATTGTGCAGGGCGGCGTGTTCATCGCGCACACGGTCATCACCGGCGGTGCGGTACTGCAAATTGTAGCGGTCGCCGTCTTTCTCAAACTCTTTCCACTTTACTGCCGACAGGGTGCTTTGCGTGGCAAAGTTGTACTCGGCGCGCAGATAGTGTTTGTTGTACGTTTCATCAATCTTTTTAGTCTCTTTCAAGAACGTTGAAAAGGGTTTGAAACCACCGTCATCACCTTTGAGGTTGGCGGCAATTTCGCCGGCTTCGTGAAAGATTTTGAAGCCGGCAAACATAAAGGCGTTTTGTTCCAATGCGGCGGTAAGTTCGGGTGATATTTCCTGCTTGATGTAGGAATCTGCCAACTGTTTTTTTTCCTTTGAGACGGTGCACGCACCATCTGTACATTGGTGCAGTTGCGTTGTGATCACACGCCAAGTGTCGGTAATCATAGCAACAAATTCGGGTTCAGACAATTGTTCCGGTTTAAAACCTTTGTCGCTGTATATCCGTTTCGCCATTTTATCGAACAAACCGTTCTTGATGAACGGCGTTCCGGTGGTGTTGTCGGCACAATTTACGGTTACATTGTCGTCATCATACAACCAATGCAGGGCGGTGTGGAGTTGTTGGTAGTATTCCGGGCGGTTATCGTCCGCCCTCAGACGAAAAAACGGTCGTCTCCGGCCCGCAAAGAGGGGGCAGTTGATTCCTTTTTACCGAGGATTTTAATGTTGTATTTCTCGGCAAAGTAAGCAGGGTCGATGTCATAGTTGGTGAGCAGCATTTTTTCAATCTGTAATTGTTGTTCCGGTGTATAATCAATGCTGTTGTCCCAATCGAAGCGATATCCGTCCAAAGGGAAGCCGTGTATTACCAAGAAGGGGATGAGTTTCCAATTGATGGCGTCGCGGAGCATGTCGGCATCGGCTTCAATGATATTGTTGAATACTTCGAGGTGTACTTCACTTTGCGACAGTGAGCTGCCTGAATCAATTGTCATCGTTTGTCCGAGAATGGCTTTTGAGATTTCGGAGTTGCAGCGGTTAATACGTTGGTCATAGACGTTGAAGGCATCTCCGCGGGAGGTTTCTTTAATTTCCACTTCTGTTCCTTCCGGGAACAATCCCCAAGAAGCCCCCGCCATATCACGCAAGAAGCTTTCGGCTTTGGCAATCTCTTTAGGATCACGGCTGGCGGTTTTGCCGATGCGGATGGGCATACCGAACATTTCGCCAAAGGTATCCCAATAAGCCATCATATTCTTTTTAGAAAGGCTTTGCGGAGTTATTTTTAGTAACAATCCCAAGTCTTTTGGCTTTCCAATCTCAATACAGGTATTGGCAAAAATACCGTCACGATAGGAGTATCCGCGCGAGGGTTCATCGCCGGCTTCACGCACAAACACGCCGTATTCCGGTATAACATTTTCGCGTGGTATCAATTCGGTATTGTCAAAATAGAGCAGCCCGTTTCGGTTGTAAAGGTCGCCAAACTGAATGAGCGAATGTCCGAAATAGATACTGTCTAATGCCAAAGAGCAAAAATTCTTGAACCATTCGGCTTCAAATAGTTCCGTTAATTCAGGCTTCTCTTTGCCGGCTTTATCCACCAATTTAAACGACTTTTTCATTACATAACCTTTTCGTTGCGTAATACAGCCGCTGAGATGGTTGTCCACCATTACATCGCGATAAATACGGTAAAGGTTCAGCCGTTGCGGGTTTTCGGGATTCAAAGCCATTTGCCACGAATCACGCCACATTCCGATGTCTTTTTTGGTCAGGTTTTCGGCGTTGTTTTTCAATTCGATTAATATCGACTTGAGTTTGGTTTTTGATATTTTATTGGTTGTTGTCATTAGTAGTCGTATTTTTGTTTATCCATTGTTCCATACCGGATATTATATTGTTCATTACCTGTTTCATCGACCGAGACCGGAAGATTGGGCGAAATAACGCCTTTTGCTACACGGTTGAGCCAATCAATGGCGCGGTCGTATCGGTCTTTTATGGGTTCGTATAGCATATCCACGTTTGAAAGTCGTATAATGTACCATAGTGCAATATCTTTGCATATTTCCAAAACCAACGGGTTTCGATTACCGCCTGATTGTGCAAAGATGGTTGTACAATTGTATCTTGCCTTCAAATAGCCGCTTGCCTCTTCCACAGCGGCATCAATCGCCATCTGAATAATGGTGTTGTCGTTTTCAACGATTTGCTGCAATTGGTAGCCATAAGCTACGCTTTTGAGTTCTGACGATGTTATGAACATGATTAATATGTTTTATAAAGTGCAATGTTTTCAATGGTCTGAATATCGCATTTGAAAAAGCCGGCGTGGATTAATTGTTTGAGTTCTATTTTGGTTTTGGCGATAGGTCTTCCGGAGAAGTTAAGAACCAACGTTTTTCGTCCGGTTTTCATACAGATGTCGTCAGCTTGTTTGATAGCATAATTCAGTCTTTTTTGAAATTTTTTTGCTCTGATAAATTTTATAATATTCATATCTACAATAACTTTTAATTTTTAATTCTCAATTGGTATCACCATTGGTTTTTGGCCGAATTGACCCTGTAACCTATTTTGGGTTCAAAATTATCTTGACGGGTACGTTTTTGGAGTATATAGATGGCACCTTCATCTGCATCGGGAGCATCGTCGTGGGTGCGTGTACCTTTTTCAAAGGCAAGGGTCTGTTCCAACCCTGCTGTCATATCGGGATCGTTTTGCATGTCGATGTTGTAAAAAACAAATCCGCGTTCCCATAGTGGGCTGATGGCTTCGATACGTTGGTACTTATCCGGTTTTTTGCGGTGGTCGCCACGTATGGGCAGTTGATAGCCGCGCAAGTTTCCTTCATTGGTAAACTCGTCAAGGATAATATCCTGCAAAAAGTTGGCTTCAATATAATAATCGCAGATAACGCCTTCGGGAAGCGATTCGTGCAGGTCGTAGAACCAACGTACCATTTCGGTAACACTGCATTGACGCACAAATGCTTTGAGATGGTGCAGACAGTTTCCGGTTTTTCCCCACAATTTAATGGCTTTGTAGTCATTTTTGGTTGAACCTTTGAATGATGGGTCGCAATAAGCCACCAATTGATTGTACTTGCGCAATGGCAGCGGTTTAATCCACCGAATCCACTCGTTGTGAAAAACAGCACCTTCGGTGATGGGGTTATTCATATACTCTTTTTGAAAAGAGCGATAGCCTTGAAACAGGCGTTTGTCTTCGATACGTTCCGGTGTCCATAGTTCCGGCCAAGACGGGTTACCCTGTTTGTCTAAAATATCGACCCTTGAAACACTTACATTGTTGATTTTGCAGATGTTTGCCAATACGCTGGTTTTTGAAATCAGATTACCGACCATGATGAAACGACCTCCGGCAGCTCCGAAGCATCCGAAAAGAGCCTCTTTAACCCAGTCGGTGAGTTTGCGCACGCGGCTTTCGTTCTCGCAGAGTTCGTCATCATCCAAGTCGTCAATGACAATATAGTCGGGTCGGTTCTCGCGTTCGCGCAAACCGCGCGGCGATTGACCGCGACCTAAAGCGGTAAATGAACAACCATCGGCGGTGACAAATTCACCGTCAATCCATTTGCCGGCATTGTATTGTCTTCCAAAATCGTTGATGTAACGCCTATTGAATTGTAATTCTGCTTGTAAGTCGCCTAATAGTTTTTTGGCATTATCTTCACTTTTGCCCACTAAAACCATTGTGTTCAATTGTCGTTGTTTTTGACATTTCAGCCACATCGGAATAAAGATGTCGATATGGGTTGATTTAGCGTGTCCGCGCGCCCACTTATAAACAGCTTTGAGGGTTCTGTTTTGGAGAATTTGATTAGCTGCCTTGATGTGGAACTTGGCGCATGGTATCAGTTTTCCGGTATCTTTGTCGGTGCAATAGTGGGGAAAATAGTATTCTACAAAATAGGCATAATCTTTCCTTGCCCGCTCAATACGTTTGAGTTGCACGGCTTTGGATTCGGCGGCATTGACCGTTGACATACTCTGAATTGTTGAACAGAGCTGCTTCCATTGTTTTAATGCTTCGTTTTGTCCGGGAACTGCCATCTTTAATTGCTATTTAAACTCTATTGTTGTTGCGTTGAGTTGTTCCCCGATGAAGATGTCCTGATAGCGGTTCATCACTTTCACCAATTCGGGGGTCAATTCGGGGTCTAATGCCATACGTGCCACCAACCAATTATTGTAAGCCGAAAAGACTTCAATAATGGTAACCACATTGGTTTGTTTATCCAACTTTTCGATGGCTGCGGTGGCCTTCACCATTTCGTCGGCACCCCATACGCCGGATTCGATTTTGTCGTTGATTTGATTGAGCATTTTGGCTACTAATTCTCGGCGCGAAATGGTTTTTGCGGCCCGCATAGCTTCCCAACCGCACTCTTTTACCCACTTGCATACAGTAACCGATGAAACGCCGATTTTGTCGGCGATGGCTTTTTGTGCCTCGCCATTAAAGTAGTACAGGCGGGCTAATTCTTTCTTTTCCGATAATTCTTTCTTTCCCATATATCCTTTTTCGTAATGTTTTTGCAGAGCAAAAACGATAAATCTGCTGCAAAAATAGACCATAAAAAGATAATCATTAATGATTATATAAATAATGTAATGTACTGAAAACAAGATTTGTATATTGAATAAAAAAGACAAAAATGCGCCTTATTTTTGCAGTCTCAAATCAATTGAGAATTAAAGATTAAAAAGATTAAAATGATGAAAAATTAGAATTTAAAGTTATGGGAAAGAGTTTTGTATTGAGTGACGAGAGTATCAACAGTTATGGTTTCAGGGTGCTGACTTCCGGGATTAATCTTGAGAATTTTAAGCGCAACCCGATTATGCTGTGGAACCATACTCGCAGTTGGACAGATAAGAACAACGCAATGCTTCCGATCGGCAAATGGGAAAATATTCGGATTAAGGATAGTAAGTTGATTGCCGATCCCGTTTTTGATACCGATGATGAGTTTGCCGCCAAGATTGCCAAGAAAGTTGAGAAAGGAATTATTAATATGACCAGTATCGGCATTGTGGTGAATGAGGAGAGTGATGCACCGGAACACATTTTACAGGGACAGAGACGCAAGACGGTAACCAAAAGCACACTTCGCGAAGCAAGCGTGGTGGATATTGGCAGCAACGCCAACGCAGTGGTGCTGTATGATGACGGAGGTAAAATAATAGAACTTAATGCTGACGGGAATTGTGCCGTTGGCTTAATAAATAGTAGTAATAATAAAAACAAAAAACAGATGGAATTAAAACAGATTGCATTAAGTTTAGGCTTGAGTGAGCAAGCTACCGAGGCAGAGGTAACCGCCAAAATTACAGCGTTGCGCGAAGCTGAGACAAGCAAAAAACAGAGTGCCAAAGAAAAAGAGCTTGCCGACCGTATTGCTGTGTTGGAAGCCGAAAAGAAAGAAGCCACCAAAAAGGCAATTGAAAACCTTGTTGATGTTGCCGTAACGGAAAAGAAAATCACCGCAGACAAAAAAGCGCATTTTGTTGCTTTGGGCGAAAAAGTAGGTGTTGAAGAGTTAAAAACCACTTTAAACTGTATGGCAACGGCTGTGAAACCTACCGACATGATTGGCGGGAAAAGTCACCCGGAAAGTGATAAAAAATACTCGGAAATGAGCGAAAAAGAACTCAAAGAGTTGAGAGACAAAGACCGTGAAAGCTATATCGGCTTGTATGAAAAAGAGTTCGGCTTTAAACCCGAATTGGATTAATAACAAAGTATGAATTAAAAGAGAGAAAAGAGATGAAAAGATTTTTTAGAATGATGATGATTTTGGTGGCAGTTACATTTAACTGCGTAATGGGAGGCACACTTGCTGCCTCTGTTGGAGTAACTCCGGCAGTGGGTGCTCTTGCAATGAACGGTATTGCCACAATTTGCGGGAATTGTATTCCTGCCGGTACTTTAGGTGCCGGTTTATACACCGAGGCTTGGACAGGTTTTATGGTTAAGGCTATGCGTAATGCTGCCGAAAGTTTGGGCTGGTATAATAAGATTAAGAGTTTTGACCAATACGCAGAAAATGATGTAATTCACTTGGTACACATTGGCGTTGATCCTACCGTATTGATTAATAATTCCACTTATCCTTTAGAAATAGAATCGTTGTCAGATGCTGACAAGGCGATAAATTTAGATAAATATCAAACCAAGCCGACCTCCATTACCGATGATGAAGTGAGGGCATTGAGTTACGACAAAATGTCCTCCGTGATAGAACGTCACCGCGAAGCCATTGATGCCGCCAAATACAGCAAAGCTATTCACGCTATTGCGCCTAACGGCAATACCACCAATACGCCCGTATTACTTACCACCGGAAGCAATGACGCCGGCGGAACACACAAGAAGTTTACCCGTTTGGATATTATTGCCATGAAAAAGAAATTTGATGCCATGAAAGTGCCCGTTGCAGGACGTGTCTTGGTGCTTTGCAATGATCATGTAAACGACCTTTTGGAGAGCGACCAGAAGTTCGCCGACCAATACTACAATTATCAAACCGGTAAAATTTCCAATATGTACAGTTTTGAGATTTACGAGTTTGAGGATTGTCCTTATTACACTGCCGCTACAAAAGTTAAAGTGGCTTATGGGGCAAGTGTTACCGGCAAACAACAAGCCAGTGTTGCCTTCTACGCACCTCGTATGATGAAAGCCAACGGTACTACCAAAACTTATTTGAGTGAAGCCAAAAACGACCCTCAAAATCAACAAAACTTAATCAACTTCCGCACCTACTCTATCTGTCTGCCAATGAAGGAAGAATGTATCGGTGCCATTGTAAGCGATGCACCGGCAGTTGCGCCTACCCCACCTGTGTCTATTATTGCCTCTACTGATGCACTTGATTTTGTTGCTGCCGGCGAAGCTTTGATAGTAGAAGTCGAATGTCCGAATAATTATATTGCAACCATTACGGGAACAGGCTTCTCTAAAGTAAAATCAGGTGAAACCGTCACTGTTACCGCCGCCGCCAATACCGGAACAGAAAGAACAGGTACCTTAACGCTGAAGGATTTGGTTACAGGAGATACTCTTACCATAACATTAACTCAGGCAGGTGCCTAACCAATAATCTGTAACCAATGAGCACACCACGAGGAATACGGAACAACAACCCGCTCAATATTCGTAAGAGCCGCGACTTCTTTCAAGGAGAAGTCGCTGCCCCGACGGATAAGAGCTTTAAACAGTTTACCACACCGGCTTACGGCTACCGTGCCGCTTTTGTAATTATGTTTACCTATTTGACGCGTGGTAATAACACTATTGATAAAATCATTAAAACGTGGGCACCCCCTACAGAAAATAATACGGAAAGCTATATTGCCAACGTAACCAAACGCAGTGGCGTGGGGAGATACAAAGTGCTGACGGTGAACAGCGGCAGCGACTATCGAAAGATAGTGGCTGCCATGTGCCACTGTGAAAACGGCACCGATGCGGATATGACCGCCCTGAATGAAGGGTTTGCTCTACAAAATAAAATTAAAGGATAATGGACTGGTTTAATGTGGTTAGTATTGTGTTGAATGCACTGTTGACGGGTGGCCTGATAGTGACTATCGTCACCCTGAAAGCGGTGCGCCGTAAGGCAATGAGCGAAGCCGACAAAGCAGCAGTGGAAGTTACACAATCGAAAGAGAGTGTGGAGGGAACCAAAATCGCCAACGATGAGAAAGCCTCCCAAGTGCTGATGGAATATATTGTGGAACCGCTGAAAAAGGAGTTAAGTTACGTGCGCCGCGATGTGCGCCAGCTGACACGTGCGATTGAACGCGCCAACGAATGCGACTACAAGGAACAATGCCCGGTAAGGGAAGAAATGAGTAAAAAACAGGAAGAAAATGAAAACTAAAATTACAACTATCATTATGGCGGTGTTGGCAGCGGCGGTGGTGACGATGAGTGTGCTGTATGCCGGTTCAAGGTCGCATATTAAGACCCTGAAACTACAAACCGCCGAACAAAGCGAGGTAATCGACAGCTTGTTAGCCCGCCGGATGAAATTCATTGATGTACAACTTCATGTGACCGACAAAAGCAAAAACATTGTGTATGGCAGACACAACACCGGTACCATACAAATGCCGCAGGAACGGAAATATATCCTCAAAATCGACAGTACGAGTGTGGTTTTAAAATAGATTTAAACAGTATTGAAATGGCAAAGAAAACAAACAAACAAACCCAATCTGCCCCTCCGGTAACTTACCGGGATGGGCGATGGATTACCGTCGATGGTCTCTGTTTTAACACAGCCACCAAGGCGTATAAACATATTAAAGATTTAGAAACCAAAACAAACAACAATGGGACAATTGAATGACATACGGTTTGAAAAAACCAACGGCGGAATGGGCAGAACCGCCCCAAGCGAAGACCCGATTTCGGGTCTGCTGATGTATATGCCCGAATTTGCTGAAGCCGATTTGATCGACAGTGCCAACATTAAACAATTTGATAAAATCAGCAAACCGGATAACATCAACGATTTATACGTTGCCAAAATACGCTATGCCGATGAGTTGGCAGATTACGGATTCGTAAAAGAAAGTATGAAAGCCGAAGACTTGACACAATTGGATTTGGCAGCCTTTTTGGAAAGAGCAGCAAAGAATGCGGTGGTATATCACGTATCGGAGTTTTTCAGAATGAACGAAACGGGAACACTCTATTTGGGTATCAAATTTGGAACAAGCGCAGACATTGAAAAAGAAGATGTGGCGGCATTGCAGAATTACACCAACGGCGTGATTCGTCAATGCGGAGTGTTGGCGTCTAAAACCACCAATTTTGTTGATTATCAGAGTGCCTGCACCGCCCTTGAAACCGCACACAAACCAATGAGTATTGTGGCAACAACATCCGGAATGACAGTAAATTACACAACTTCTGAAACTCAGCCACCTTATACTCACACACAATCGTCTCAAAGTGTAGTAGGTTTAAAATTAACCGACTTTGCAGGAACATCCAACCCCTTAATGGCTGCCGATCGCAGCAATTTGTCGTTTTTGATAGGTTGCGATTTGGATGGCGATACCTTGGAATCGTTGGCACAATATGGCTACTACGGCTGTTTGGGTGCCTGCATAGGTGCCATCAGTAAAGCCGCAGTACACGAATGTATCGCTTGGGTGCAAAAATTCCCGCTCACCCTGAAAGCACCGGGATTAATTTGCGATGCGCTGATTAAAGATGTAGTTCAAGCCAACCTCGAACTGATTAACGATAACCGCTACCTGTTTGTATTGACCCACGTGGGCGATGCCGACAACTATTTCAACGACAGTCACACCTTGGATGTGGCGACCAGCGATTATGCGTATATCGAAAACGTGCGTACGATAGACAAAGCCACACGCGGCATTCGCAAGAACCTGTTGCCCTATTTGAATAGTCCGCTGTACGTGGATCCCGAAACGGGCAAGTTGGAAAGCAATATGGTCGCCTTCTTGGAAACCACCGCCGGCAAAGCGTTGGAAGATATGGAAAAAGCGGGCGAATTATCAGGCTACAAGGTAGAAATTAACCCCGAACAAAACGTAATTGCCACTTCGCAGGTGGAGATTATCATTAAGAAAGTGCCGGTAGGCGTTATGCGCAAAGTGTTTGTAAAAATAGGCTTTACAACGAAATTGAATTAAATTTAAAAAATAGAGAGATATGAATGGAATACCTTTAATTAATGGAATTGAATACAGCTGGGGTGACATTGTGTGTATGATTGGAAATATGCCGATAACCGGTATTACGGGCATTGAATATAGTGATGATCAGGAAGTAACCGATAACTACGGTGCCGGTCGTTACCCCGTGAGCCGCAGTAAAGGACGTATCACTTGTGCAGGCAAAATCACACTCTATGCATCGGAAGTGAATGCGTTGGTAAAGAAAACTGTTAACGGCAGAATACAAGACCTCGCTGCTTTTGATATTATTGTGTCGTATATTCCGGATTCGGGTGGCGTAGTCGTCATAGACAAACTTCGCAATTGTCAGTTTAAAAAGAATGAACGCAGTTGGAGCGAAGGTGATACGAGCAAAACCGTAGATTTGGATTTGGCTATCAGTCATATTCAATGGGGTAAATAAACAAATTAAAAATTGAGAATCAAGAATTAATTTCACAATTCTTGATTCTCATTTAAAAATCGAAACAATGAAAAAACAAATAGAAATTTTGGTTAAAGACGGAGAACAGGAATACACCTGCAAAGTACGTCGTCCTGATGTAACTACCTTGAGCCGCGTAAACAAACTGAGTAAAACCGATGAAGTATTGGCAGCACAAGAACTATTGAAAGGTTGTTGGATAGATGGTGATATCGAAATCCAAAACGATGCCTATTTATTGATGGCAGCGGTCGGTCAAATGGGACAGTTGCAGGAAGGAGTGACGGCTGAGATAAAAAACTCGTAGCGGCATTCACCATCGATTTCGATGCCAAAAAAGAACAACCGGAAGATGAATTGATGAAGATGAATGCCCTAATACGGTCGAATTTGGGACTAAACCCCAACACATTAACGCCGTCGGAATATGCCCAAGCCTACAACGAAGCAATATGGTTGGAAAGTTTCCGGTTGAAGAATCAGGCAGAATTGTTGGCGACAATGTTTGGAGGGAAAAAGAAAGGAAAGTAATTACATACCTTTTTTGTCTAATTCCTTATCTAAAGAAGGAAAAAAAGCCATAATAAACAGCCTTATCATAAACAAAATAAGTCCAACGATAATAAATATAAAGAATAATATACCAATAATACTGAGAATAATAGCCATTAGTATGTGTTGTTAAAATTGCTTACAAAAGTACACAAAAAAATAATATGAACAATCAAACCGTAAATATAATTTTTGAAATTTCAGGTAATGCCAATCAGGTAATGAATGGTGTTACACAAGCAAGCGCACAACTAAGTCAATCTCTAAATAGAAATATAAATATTTTTAATGGATTTAAAGGTAATTTGGTTGTCATTCAACAGGCAACACAATGGATACAAGGACTTAATTCATCTCTTGATGCTGCCATTCAGCCCGGAATCCAACTCAACAATTCACTGCAAGATTTGAGTGCCATTACAGGGATAACCGGGAAAGGATTAAAAGAGATAGAGGGTTATGCGCGCGAAAGTGCCAAAGCCTTTGGCATTGATGCTGCGGGTGCGGTAGAGGGATATAAGTTGGTGTTATCGCAATTGTCACCGGGAATAGCCAAAACGCCGGTTGCGTTAAAAGCAATGGGTGCAAGTATATCCACGTTAAGCAAAACGATGGGAGGCGATACCACTGCGGCTGCCGAAGTATTGACTACGGCCATGAACCAATTTCAAGTGGCAACCGATGATCCCATTGCTGCCTCAAAAGAGATGGCACGAATGATGAATGTGATGGCTGCGGGAGCCAAAGAGGGATCGGCAGAACTTCCACAGATAAAACAGGCATTGGAACAAGCCGGTATGGCAGCCAAAGGGGCGGGTGTAAGTTTTGAGGAAACCAATGCCGCCATTCAGGTTTTGGATAAAGCCGGTAAAAAAGGCTCGGAAGGCGGCGTTGCGTTGCGTAACGTGATGAATATATTGTCACGTGGTCGTTTTTTGCCCGAAGACGTGCAAGAAGAATTACAAGCCGCCGGTGTGGATATTAATGCTCTGACCGATAAGAGTAAAACACTTACCGAGCGACTCAAGCCATTGCAAAGTGTGATGAACGACTCTGCGTTGTTCTCAAAACTTTTTGGAATGGAAAATACCAATGCCGCCATTGCTTTGGTACAAGGAATTGATGAAGTGGATCGCTATACTGCCGCTATTACCGGAACCAATACGGCTTATGAACAGGCTAAAACCGTAATGGAAAGCTATGCCGAAAAGCAGGCACGTATTAAAGCACAATTTGATAATTTAAAGATTTCGGTTTTTAATGCCACGGGCGACTTTGGTATATGGACGCAGGTTCTTGCAAGTGCTATGATACCATTGGCTCAACTAATGCCGCTATTTATAGGAGTAGGGAACGTCATTAATTTGGTAAAGATAAAATGGGGCAAATTTGTAAATAAAGTTAATAAAGATGTTCCGGGTGTAAATATCAAGTTGTTATCATTGATTCCATCCACGGTAGGTATAGGTATTGGCTTTCAAGTAATGAGTGTAATGGCTAAAGGTGCATGCAGAGCCATTGGAATAGCTATTATGAATATTCCTATTGTGGGATGGATTGCTGCTGCCATCGCGGCTGTTATTGCCGTTGTGCAGTTGCTGTGGAATAAATGCGAAGGATTTCGGCGATTGGTAATGGGAGTTTGGGAATCCATTAAAGCTGTTTTTCATAATGTATGGATAGTGATAAAAGCTGTATTTGACATTATTTGGAACAATATTTTGAAACCCTATTTTACGATGTGGAAAAATATCTTTGTCGGTATATGGAATGCCGTGAAATGGTGTGTCGATCAAATAGTGGCAGGCGTTACGTGGCTGTATGATCAAGTTGTTAGTATTGCTTCGTCAATTGGTGACTTTTTTGTCGGTATATGGAATTGGGTAACAGAAACGGTAAGTAACGCTTTTAATTGGATTATTGAAAAATTGGGGTCGGTTGGGAAATGGATCAAAGAAAAGTTGGTTGAACCTATTAAGAATGCTTTTGTCGGAATATGGACTACCGTAAAAGATGTTTTTGATAAGATATTAAACAAGTTAGGCAAATTATTTAAGCCCATTAAAGAACTCTGGAATAAAATATTTCCAAAGGATCAATTCAAAGATGTTGGCGATGCTTATGCCGAAGGTGCCAAAAAAGGTTCTGAATCCTTCAAAAAAAATCAAGAAGAGAAAGCCAATGAGGAAAAAGTTATCGAAGGAGCAACATCTTCCGCCGGTACAAGCGTATTAGGAACAAAAAAACCTGCAAAATCTCCTACAGCCGATTTTTCCGGTAATTTGTCCGGAGGGAAATTGGGCAGTTCCGCCGGTCAAAGTGCCGGTAAAGCCCAACAAATCAACATTACATTTAAAAGTATGGTGGAAACCATGAACTTTCAGGGTGGACTTCGTGAAAATGCCCGCGACGTGGAAGCGCAATTGACGGAATCATTGGCACGTATTTTGGGAATGGCAGAAACCTCAAGCTAAATTTAATTATGAGTACAATTATTAATCTTCCTTTACTTTCGGCATCTTTGGCAACAGGGGCAAAATACCTTGCATCGAATCTGCGTATTGTGCAACTCGCCAACAACAAATATGGTGCAATAGAACAATCTTACCTTGAATCCATAGAAAATACCTACTCTCCTTATCCGCTTGTATGGGGAAAAGATTTATATGGAAGAAATATTATTGTACCCGTCACCATAAAAGGTGAAGCAGATACAATGTATTTCTCGGAAGCTGTGGTCAATATAAGTCGAGACCGAAATATTGTGGCTACACCTGTACTCAATGGGAAAGGCACAGTAAAGGAAATGATAACCGAAGGTGACCTGAATTTGTCCATTTCATTGGCTGTGGTAAGCACCTCTGACGATGGGGACTACGATGGAAAGAGTATTCGACAAACCGACCAATATCCCTACATCGGAGTAGAACGACTCCGTAAATTATTGGATGAGCCAAACAGATTAAATATTGTAAGTGATTTTCTTAAACTCTTTGATTTGGATGGTGGTGATTTTGGAATCGTTATCAAAAGTTATTCTATTAATCAGGAAACACATACCAACCGTCAAGTTTTTGAAATACAAGCCATAAGCGATTATAATTATAACCTATTAATTGAAGAATAATGTATTTGCTAAATTGGCACATCAAAATCGGGAAATACCGCATACAGACCTTGAAGTCGGTAAAGATTACCACTTCGGTACTGAATTTGTCTGATACCGCCGTGATTGAGTTGCCCGGACAATATCTGAATACATGGAAAAAAGTAGAAGGTAAAATTACAGTGGGCGATGCCGTAGAAATACAACTCGGCTATGACGATAACCTTGAAACCGAATTTAACGGCTATTTAAAACGCATTGCAAGGGATAATAATTCGTTGATTTTGGAATGCGAAGATGCGCTTTATCTGCTCAATAAAACCATTGCCGATAAGGAATATAAACAGATAAACATCAAAACATTGCTCTCCGATATGCTTGCACAAGTGGACACGGGGTTGAAGGTAGAGTGTGATTATGATTATACAATGGGAAAGTTGGTGGTGTTTCACCAGACAGCTTTGGATGTACTCCAAAAGATACAGGAAGAGACCAAAGCCAATATATGGTTTGAGGATAAAACGCTGCATATTCATCCGGTGTATTCCGAAAATGCAGCCGTTAAACCGTTTATCTTTGACACGCAGATTAATGTGCAAGCCAATGAACTGAAATGGAAGTCGCAAGACGACAAGAAGGTGCAGATTGAAGTGGTTTTCAATAAACCGGATGGTAAACAAGAAAAGACGACTTATGGTAATTCGGGTGGCGAAAAGGTGACCAAATATGTAAACGGCAGCAACAGTAGCGATATGAAGAAGGCGGCCGAAAATGAATATCAATTATGGAATTATAGCGGATTTGAAGGTAGTTTTACCGGCTGGCTGATTCCGAGGGTAAAAGCAGGAGGAAGTGTTCGTCTGCGCGATGTGGATAAACCAGAAGGGAAATATTACGTTACCGGCGTAGAAATTGAATTTGGGCAAAGTGGGGCGAAAAGAAAGGTAACACTTGGGAGAAAGTTGGGCTAATGACGGTCTCGGACTAAATAGTTCGTTTGCGCATCCTTTCTTTCTTTAACGAAATAGACATAACAGTCTGCATGCTCTTTGACATAACGGATGGTAAAGCGGGCTTTGTTGCGGTCGGTAACAAACCGCCATTCACAACACTCTTTTGGAGTGTCGGTGGTTTTATAAACGCAAAAATCGGAAAATTGGGATTGATTAACAATCTCTACATAAAGATCAACAGATTTAGTGGGGTCTGTTTCTACGTAAACATCCCCATACGCATAAAAAGAAGTACTACTGCTTTTATCCCATGTATGATATACAGTAACCTGACATCCGTTAATTTCGGTTTCTTGTGCTTGTAAGCATAGAACCGGAAACAGAAAAATGAAAACAAGAAGGGATTTTTTCATCTCGAAAATTTTCCGCAAAGATATAAAATAATGGACAAATATAGCGAAATAAAAAAAAGAATCAAAAACATTGCCGGAAAAAGCGAGCAAAATATATTCACGGCCAAGGTGGAGCGCGTGGATGGAGAGACCTGCTCGGTGAGTGTGGATGGTTTAACGTTAAATGATGTTCGTCTTCGAGCCGTGATTAACGGCGAAAACAGCAAGCTGATAATTACACCGGTTAAGGGTAGTTATGTATTGGTAACTGATTTGAGCAAAGGCAATTATTCGGATTTGGCTGTTTTGAATGTATCGGAAATCGATTCCATCACCATCGACGTTGAAAACGACATTATCATCAACGGCGGAACGAATGAGGGATTAATTAAGATAGAAAAATTGACAGAAAAACTGAATGATTTAGTGGATTGGTGCAAAAATCACACGCACAACAATTCTACTTTTTCCGGAACTATCAGTGGAGCTCCTGCTACAGGAACATTAACCGTACCTTGCCCGCCCAATCCGCCAAGCGATTTTAATAAATCATATTACGAAAACGACAAAATAAAACACTGATGAAAGGCATAATGACAGACGATAAAGGAGATTTTGTGATTGCGGGCGGCGACTTGGCAATGGGCGATGTGCAGGCGCAGTGGGCACAGCATTTGATGTTGGCATTCACCGGCGAATACAAGCACGCCCCGATGTTGGGCGGCAATATCAAACGAATGATTGCCGGAACTCCCGACCCGTTCTGGACAGGCAATGTGAAATCGCAACTCAAAACCGCGCTGGTGAATGTGAAAAGCCTGCGCATTGTAAATGATAATATTGAATTGGAAATAAACGATTAGAATTATGGCACGAACAATTAACGAAATAGCGGACAGTCTAAAAGTGGCATTGGTAAGAAACAATAATCTGCGTGGGAAATACGGCTTTACAGGCTACACCGATACAGACGATGATGCAACGGTGTTAACTTATTACAACAGCAAAATAAGCACGGTGTCGGTAACCACTTGTCTGCTCTTTATTTTTGCAGCCTGCACTGCCGCATTGGAAAAGATGTTTGATTGGTTTCGGGAAGATGTAACCACCCGCATTGACCACGAGCGTTACGGCTATGCGGGGTGGTACGAGAAAATGGCTTTAAAATTCCGCTTCGGAGTGGATTTGAACATAAACTATCTGGCTGAACCTGATGCTGCTGCTATCGACGGCGACTTTGCCGAAAACGACTTATACCCTGAAATAACCGATGCCGATGAGTTGGCAGCGTTGCAGGTGGTGAAATATGCCTATTGCAGCGAAAACGAAAACGGACACGTGGGTGTAGTGTTGAAAATTGCAGGTATTGACAGTAGTAATGCGCTCTGTCCGCTTAGTACAACAGAGTGTGGCGTATTTGAAGAATATATCAACCGGATTAAACCGGCAGGGATTCCGATTACCATCATCAATGATAACAATGACGAATTATCGGTAGAACTTGCCATAATGTATAACCCGTTGGTAATGAATAGCGACGGCACATTGATTAACGATGGCAGTGAACCGGTTAAGGATGCCATACTCAATTACTTCAATTCTATTGAGTTCAACGGTGAGTTTGTAAAAATGAAGTTGGTGGATGCCATTCAGGCGGTGGAGGGTGTGGATATTGTGGAACTGATTTCTGCGACCCACAGGCGTGGCGGTATTGACACCAATATCGAAATCAGATGCCAACCTTATAGCGGTTATTTCAAGTTGGATATGGATAATGATTGTATAATTGAATACACAGCAAACGTTTAGATATGGCACACTACGATTTTAATATAAGGAATGTTATTACGGGGTTGTTGCCCGCTTCGTTACGCAGCAATGTGGTGGATTTATTGGCGGTCTTTACTTCGCCAATAGCCGATTTACACAGAAGATTTACCGTTTTTAGGGGTGGGAAGTTGTCGGATTTGAGTTATAATTCGCAATATCCGAACCTGCAACGCCTTTTGAACGACCGCTATGACGAGCCGGACAGACGTATTCGGGTATATGACCGTTCGCAGATCACGCCGGTAGTGGTGTATCCCGATGTTGCGGTCTTACCGTTGGCACTTCCGGTGTGGGTCTATCCGGAACGTGTCTATTACTATCGCGGCTTTATCGTGCAAGTACCTGCTGCGTTTGAAAATACAGACATAATCAATCAAATCAAAAAGACCGTCATCACTTACAAGTTTGCCGGTATTTATTACGAAATTATATATCAATAAATTATGGACAGATTAAATAATGTAAACAGAGCAGAAGGCTACTATCTTACCGGCGAAACGCTGGAAATTTTAGCCAAACAACAAGATTATCTTGCCGCAGTATTGGACGGTTTGAACCTGCCGGCAGGAACGGTGGTATTTTTGCATATTGACAAGAATTATGATAATGCTACATTGTATGGTGGATTAGCGTACGTGGTTAATTCACAGCAACAGCTTCATATTCAATTTGAACCATATTTACAGAGGCGGGGCATGTTTTGCAAAGTAAATGGCGATTCCTCTATTAATGTTACTGATTTGTTGGCGGGTACTTCATATTATAAAGCAACGATTAACGCAGTCAATCACGATACTCAGGTTAATGGCGATACATGTACCAATAGTTATATTACCGATTCTGTCACTATAACAAGCAGTTCACAATTATTATCATACAAATTTTACTTGTTGGAAGATGTGCTAAAAAAGGCAGTTGGCTTGCAGCCGGTTGATTTGTTTGGCAGTCTTAGTATTAATGGGAACTTTGCATTTGACGAAACAGTGCCTGATGGCAATTTATGTAATAAAGTATTACTGTTCAATAATTATATGGATGTGCAACTTTTTGTTCGTCTATCAGCCAATCTCAGTACAGATGACAATATACAATTTCCCACCAACTATACAATACCATTAGGAACACTTCAAGTATTTCCAAATCATTTGTTGAACGTTAATGTAAACAACACGTATATTGCCTACATACACAATAATCAATTATTTTTTTCAGGTGGTGTTGATAATGTTACACCAGGCAGTTATGTAATTTCCGGCAGAATATATTTTTAGAAATGAGAACGATACAGGCAAAAGAGCGGCAGACATTGTTTGACATAGCCTTACAGGAATGTGGTGATATGGAAGTGGCATTTGATATTGCGCGGAAAAATGATATTTCGATAAGTACGGTGTTGGATCCGGGAACCATGTTGCAAGTGCCGGAAGCGGGCACAGGGGGAAGGCGCGTGGCAGATTATTATGCCATAAACAGGATAGTTCCTGCGACGGGTATGGAGACAGCAGAGCCGGAAACCGACCCCGATGAGATACGCGGAATTGACGAATCGGAGAGAATAGAATTGATAGACAGAAACGTTTTAATAAACATGTAAATTATGACAAAGAGTTTTAAGGATTTTCAAGAGAAAGCAAAGCCCGCAACGGTTGATTATGTTGTTGGTTACGACAAAGAGAAGTTGCAGGAGATTAAAGTTCCGGTATCGGCATTGACCACCAAAGGCAATGATGGTGCGGGGTTATCGGTAGAGTATAGCGCGAACGCCCAAACGTGGCACACGAATTATATTGCCGGCGATAAGTATATGCGTCAGCGTATTGGGACGGGCGCGTGGAGTTCAGCCATACGAATTGCGCCCGAAGAGATTTCCGGCGACATACAATTGCTAATCACTGCTCCTATGGAATCAGAGCTGACAGTTACGTTTTACGACTATATCGGCGGCGTTTATAATCTAACCTTATCGAATTGCACTATATTGACCGGCGAAATAGTGCCATCTATAAGTATTAGCGGTTATAGTGTCAGTGCCGGAATAACAGACGGCGTTGCTACGATTCCCGCCGGCAGCAAGGTGACGCTTACAATTTCTATTCCCAAACCAACCACCGACATTTACCCTGATGTATTAATTGTATTGAAAAGAATAGGAACGAAAGTTAATAGGAGTTATCTGTTTGTAAAAGAAGAGGCATAAAAAAGCCTCTGACTCCATTGCCGCGTTTCTCAGGCTTCGGCAAATGATTAAGGTGATAACGACACCACGAAAGAGGCTTTATGCCTTATAGGTGTCGTTATCACCTTTTTATGTAATCTAAAATCAGCCTGAGAAGCAGATGCAAAAATAAGAAAAAAATAGAATGAAATGAAAGAAAAAGAAAAAAATTATTCATGTGCCCCGTTGCCGTTCATGGGGCAAAAACGGCGTTTCGTAAAACACTATAAACAAGTACTGAGCGATGTGTTTTACGGTAAAGAAATAATTGTTGACTTGTTCGGTGGCAGTGGCTTATTGTCACATGTTGCCAAGAGAATGTTCCCTGATATTCGCGTTATTTATAACGATTACGACTATTATTCACGTAGAATTGGGAGTATTGGGACTACTAATTGTATATTAAAAGAATTGAGGATAGCACTCACCTGCTATCCTGAAGATAAACTGCTTACCAATGAGCTAAAGTCCAAGGTTATTGATATATTAAAAAAGTACGAGGATAAAGGGTATGTTGATTATATAACGTTGTCATCATCATTGTTATTCAGCATGAATTACGCACTTAGCTTGAAAGAGTTTGCAAAGCAATCGTTATACAATTGCGTGAGAAAGAATGACTACGATGCGGCAACCGATTATTTGCAAGGCGTTGAAATTACTCATTCCGATTACAAGGAATTATACAAAGCCTACAAAGACAAGCCGAATGTATTGTTTGTAATCGACCCGCCATACTTGTCAACACAATGCGATGTGTATGACAATTATTGGAAGTTAGCGGATTATCTTGATGTAATCCACATATTGAAATGTATTGATTACATCTACTTTACGAGCAACAAATCATCTATCATAGAGCTATGCGAATGGATGGACGGTGGAAGTTTCACCAATCCGTTCAAGGGAGCGACAAAAGAGGTTGTAACTCAAAAAATAGGAATCAACACCACGTATCAAGATATTATGTTATATAAAAAAGCGACATTGAAAGACTATTTCAATGCCGCTTAAATGGTGTGTGCGTGTCAAAAAAAAGGACGTTTTGTTTTAAAAAAAGGGGACGTTTTGTTTTGGGGATTATACGTTTTTTGTTATTGTACTATCAAGTCATGCTTGAATAAAATAAGTTTAATGCCACGAAGATTCCTAGTGAAAAAATAATATACGAAAATACTCCCCAGCCTTTTAATTTTCTCAGTTTCTCATTTTGGTATTTTTTTTTTAAAATAATAATTTTTTTTTCAGTAAAAATCATTGAATCAATGATATAAAGAAAAAGGAAAAGAAACGAACCCATTTTTTGTATTGGATAGAATATTTTAGTAAGTATTCCATATATTTCGAATAGAGATAGAATATTAAGCGTTTGGCAAAAAGGAAGCAATCCTGAAGACCATGCTACAGGATATTTTGGAGCAGTCGTCTGATACAATTTACTTGTAACAATTCTATAAAACAAATATGAGTAAAATTTATACATGGCAATACTATTTTATACCTATTCTCAATGCAGGATAACCATTTTGAATCATTTCAGCCCTTATTACACTTTCTTTTCGTACACTATTAATTATTGCCGGTGCGTTTTTTAGTATAGTAGAATAATACATGGAAGCAGCAAAACCATATACTCCTGTGGTACCTACTATGCTCATTCCTGCATCAAGAGTATGTCCAACATTATCTAATACTGAATTGTTGGGAGAAAGTTGAGATACGGAATATAAAGCATTAAAATAGCCAAACGTATTTCCAAATTTTCCTAATACTTTTCCTATGCGTGATATAGAAGTGGGTTTTACCCATTGATTTCCTTTCCAACCATTTTTATATAATTTAAAATTCAGATTTCCTTTGCTATTGGTAAACCGGAATGAAGAGTTACAATTTTTTGTGGATAATCCAACTGCCCCTAATATACTTGAACTTACATCCAATTTATCACCAACAGTTAGATTTAAAACGCCTCTTTCATTAGTATTATAACCTTGATCAGCGAGTAGATTAATCGCTTTTTGAGAAGAGATATTAAGCGTAGATGCCAATGTCCATGCATTGTCACCTTTATCGGCAATTAAATTTCCTTGACCATCTGGATGCCAAATATCCATCCCATTCGGATCCACCAACTTCACCGGATTATTTGCACAATAA
>CAYYHC010000016.1:0-6712 GCA_964471715.1 uncultured Lentimicrobiaceae bacterium
TCTTTCACTGCGATAATATTAGGACAATCGTTTGCTAAACGGAGCGTGGTGTCGGCTTCGATATTGCAGCCGGTGCGCGCAGGCACGTTATACAAAATAATTGGCAGCGGGGAATTTTCGGATAGGGTTTTGTAATGAAGATAAACGCCTTCTTGAGAAGGACGATTGTAGTAGGGTGTCACCGATAAAATGGCATCTACGCGGGTAAAATCGTGTGTTCGTAATTGTTGCACCACGTCAGCAGTGGAAGGTCCGCCCACCCCGCGAATAATCGGCACACGTCCGCCCGCCACCGAAACCATCGTATTGACCACCTCATCTTTTTCTTTTTCCGTCAACGTAGGAACTTCACTTGTGGTACCCAAAGCCACCAAATAATCAACCCCGTTTTGAATAAAATCCTCCACCAATTTTTCGAGACTTGGAAAATCTATTTCGCCGGTTTTTAAAAAAGGAGTAATAACGGCTACTCCGGTACCTTGCAAACGTTTTATCATAATTATTCGCCTATTAATTGCTGTGTATAATGTGCTATATGTTTTAATAAATCACAATTTTCAATTTCCGTATCGCTGTTGATGAGCAAATCATAATATTGCGCATTTTCTTTTTGAGAACCGACAATAAAATGAGCATGCGACAACGCCAACATCAACTGTATCACACTATAAGGTTGATGTGTAAAATCAAGTAACAAATCAAATTCGGTATTAATAAAATCATTAATCTGAACTTTTTCCGGCTTCCCAAACCAATTCAGATCTTTGTTACAGAAAAAATCGGCGGATAGTTGTTGGATACAGTAAAACGGCACCATCTTGTCATCTATATATCCTGCCAACCAAACCATACGATTGGCCGATTGCAAACTTGAAAAAACGGCATAAATATCTTTATAAGTACTTTCCGTTGTAATATTGCATAAAATTCCTATGCGTTTAGCTTTCTGCAAAGAAACGACTTCAACACTCCTAACTATTTTTCTTTCAGCGATATACTTTTTAAAAAAGTGTTTCTTGATAAAATTCATGCCATCTATTTGAATGTACAATTTTTTGAAGCACAAAAGTATATAAAATTTTTGAATTAAGCACTTTAAACTCAAAAAAGATATGCGGCTTTTTGATTAATTATTTTTTTCGCACAATAAAAAACAAAAATAAATACAAAACCCGCTAATATTTAATCTAACTTTCTCATTTTTAAATTATTGTCAGTAATAAATGTTACCAATCAGGGAGTCTTTCCGTACAGCGTCAAAATAATAATATCCAAATTCTCATTTTAGGTGAATAAAATCACTGATTATTATAATTTTCGGTGATTTTATTCACCGATTATTATTACTTTTGCAGCTCAAAAGAATTGCATTATGATCACACGTACAATGACGGAACTTCTAAGAGAACGAATGTTCAAGGGAAAAGCATTGATTTTGATAGGCGCAAGGCAAGTGGGTAAAACAACTTTGCTCAAAGAGTTACTATCAGAAAGAACTGATGTTCAATGGTTTAACGCTGATGATATTGAAGTAAGAACATTATTTGAAAACATTACGACGGAGCGCTACCGTTCTATTTTGGGAAATGCTAAAATTGTGGCTATCGATGAAGCGCAGAGAATTAAAAATATCGGAATAAAAGCTAAATTGCTAACTGATCAATTTCCTGAAAAGCAACTCATTCTCACAGGAAGTTCATCTTTTGAGTTAGCGAATCAAATTAATGAACCGCTCACAGGGCGTAAATTTGAATACGAACTATTTCCGATTTCCGTTGATGAGATGGTTGTTTCCGGCAATTTATTTTCAGAATATCAAAAGCTTCCCATCAGATTAGTTTACGGAATGTATCCTGAGGTAATTTGCAACAGTGGCAATGAGCGTGAAATTTTGATGCAGCTCACCAACAGCTATCTTTACAAAGATATTTTGGAATGGGAACGAATCAAAAAACCTGATAAATTGGTGAAACTTTTACAAGCTTTAGCTTATCAAGTGGGCAGTGAAGTATCTCTTTCAGAATTAGGACGATTAATTGAATTGGATAAAATAACCATAGACAAGTACATTTGTTTATTGGAACAAATTCGCATTATTTTTCGACTGCCATCCTTTAGTAGAAATCTAAGAAATGAATTAAAAGCATCTAAAAAAATATATTTTTGTGACAATGGTGTTCGGAACGCTTTGATTAGCAATTTTTCCGATATAACTATGCGAACAGATATCGGAGCATTATGGGAAAATTTCTTGATTTCAGAACGACGAAAATTCAACCATTATCATCAAAATTATTGTAATACTTTTTTTTGGAGGACAACCCAACAACAAGAAATTGATTATTTGGAAGAAAAAGACGGGCACCTATTTGCGTACGAGTTTAAATGGAATCCCAAAAGAAAAACCAAAATAAGTGCCACTTTTGCAAACACTTATTCCGAACATAGCTGGAAAACAATTTCGCAAGATAATTATCAAGAATTTTTGATAGAAAACGAATAATTATAATAATTGGTGAATAGAATCACCAATTATTATGTTTTTCGGTGATTTTATTCACCGATTATTATGTTTTGCAGCTCAAAAGAATTGCATTATGATCACACGTACAATGACGGAACGAATAAGAGAACGAATGTTCAGCCGAACAGTCCGTTTCCTCCGAAATTCGATGCAGATTACACCATTGAATCTCGTTTACAATTAGTAAAGTGAATATGAATTATGATGGGAAAGTGGAGGTAGATGGCAGGTTTTATTAGTTGGATTATTAAAACCGCTTCATTTGTATATTGTTAAAGAGAATATCTTCCGTAAAAAAATAAAATCTATGTTATTTTGAAAAAAATTATGTACTTTTGCTGCTAAATTAATTGAGAGTACTTCATGACCGATAAATTTGATTCAATTCGTCCTTTTAATAAGAGAGAAGCTATTGTTGTAAGAAAGGAAGTCTTTGCAGATAAGGATTTTATCAAGGCTTTGGAATACTTAAATATGGGTATTACTATTGATTCTTTAAAGAAAGAATGCCAAGATCTTTCTTCACATTATGACTTTCAATATTCTGTAGCGAAACCTTTTTTGGAATTTTTTTCTAAAAAGTCAACTTCTAAAGTTGAATATGAAGGGTTAGAAAGAATTTCTCCGGCACTTCCCCGTCTGTTTATTGCGAACCATCGCGACATTATTATGGACTCGACTTATCTCCAGTTGTATTTGTTTGAGAATTACCTTAATACTTCCAAAATTGCTATTGGCAACAACTTGGTTCCCACTCAATTATTGCTTAACATTGCCCGTCTCAACAAAATGTTTTTAGTAAAAAGAGATGGTTCAATCAGGGAACAATTGGATAATTCGAAACTCCTATCAGAATACATTTACTATAGCATGGAAACCGAAAAAGAATCGGTTTGGATCGCCCAACGCAATGGAAGAACGAAGGATGGTATCGACAAAACGCAACAAGGACTTATTAAAATGCTCACCTATTTTGATGAACATAATGATGTTATCGAAACCATCAAAAAATTACGCATAACCCCGCTCACGATTTCTTACGAATTTGAACCCTGCGATCAGTTAAAAGCACGCGAGTTGGCGCTGTCGGAAAATAAAAAGTACATTAAAAAACCGGGCGAAGATTTCAACAGCATCTGCACCGGCATTTTCGGATACAAAGGACAGGTTAAATTGGTTATTGGAAATCCTATTATCGATGAATTAGACCATATTCCAACCAAGCTCCGCAAAAACGAAAAAATTAATGCCGTCTGCCATTTAATTGATAAACAAATTTATCAAAACTATCAACTATTCCCCAACCATTATATTGCTTACGATTATCTTGAAAATACGGACGAATTCGCACAACACTATACCCCCGAACAAAAGAAATCTTTTATCGAATATATTGATAAACAATCAATTGTAGAAGACGTCCCTTTTGACAAAATGAAAAATTATTTATTACAAATATATGCAAATCCCGTAAAAACACATTATGGGAAAATCCAAATTCAACAAGAAGAAAACGATTGGTAAAATGAATGATTTACAACCTCCGTCGCGACGGAAAATATTGATTATCCGATTTAGTTCCATTGGTGATATTGTTTTGACAACTCCAATTATTCGTGCAATAAAAAAGCAAATTCCAAATGCAGAAGTGCATTTTTTGGTAAAAAAACAAAATGAAATTTTATTGCAAAGCAATCCGTATATTGATAAAATTCATTCCTACAAAAGGGATATGGATATGCTGATAAAAGAACTTCAACAAGAACATTTTGATTTTATTGTTGACTTACAGAAAAACTTACGTTCAAAGAAAATTACCCAGAGCCTGAATTGTCAATCCGGAACTTTTCCCAAGCACAATTTCAAAAAGTGGGTTTTGGTCAATATGAAAATCAATTTCCTTCCCGACAAACATATTGTAGAACGTTATTTTGAAGCGGCACAGGCACTTCAGGTTCATAATGACAACGAAGGATTGGATTTTTTCATTCCGGAAGAAGACCAATACGATATTGATGATTTGCCTGCCATTTTTGGGAAAGGCTATATTGCCGTCGCCATTGGTGCCAAGCACAAAACGAAGCGTATTCCGGCTGAAAAGATCATTGAAATCGGGACTCTTTTGTTTAAGCCCATTGTTCTTTTGGGTGATAAGAATGATGCAGTTATTGGGGAAGAGATTGCCTCCAAACTCAATGGGAAAGCCTTTAATGCGTGCGGGAAATACTCCATTAATACCACTGCATCGATAGTCGCACAAAGTGATTGCGTGCTCACCGCCGACACGGGCATTATGCACATTGCGGCTGCTTTGCGCAAACCTATTGCGTCACTATGGGGAAATACCGTTCCCGAATTTGGCATGTATCCGTACATTGCCCCCAATGCGCCCGCCGCCCGCATTTTCGAAATCCCCTATCTTAAATGCCGTCCTTGCTCTAAACTCGGATTCAAAAAATGCCCACGGAGACACTTCGATTGTATGAACAAAATCTCCACTTATGAAGTGGCTGATTGGATTAATCAATTTTAAAAACCTTGAAAATCATTCGACTGATTCTGTTATTTCCCCTTGGCGCTCTGTATGGAATACTTACAGCCATGCGCAGAATACTCTATCAAAAAGGATGGCTTACTGTTTACAAACCCACCATCCCCACCATTTGCGTGGGTAATATTGCGGTGGGCGGAACCGGCAAAACTCCTCACATTGAATACCTTATACGGCTTTTGTCGCCACAATACTCCATCGCCACACTAAGCCGAGGATATAAACGAACAACCAAAGGCTTCCTTTCGTCCAATGCCTCAAACTGCGAAATCAACGCCGAAACTTTGGGTGATGAACCCATGCAATTTCATACGCATTTCCCCGACATTCCGATTGCCGTCTGCGAAAACAGAGCCGTTGGAATTCAAAATCTCATCAAAGAAGAGAATCATCTGCAAGTCATTCTGTTGGATGATGCCTTTCAGCATCTGTCGGTACGCTGCGGACTCAATATTATTTTGACCGAATATTCGCGACCCTATTTTTCGGATTTTCCAATGCCGGCAGGAAATCTGCGAGAATTTGGCACAGCAGCCTCTTTTGCCGATATGATCATCGTTACGAAAACACCTCAAGATTTGACACTTACGGAGAAACAACAATTTACCGACAAAATGAAAGTCAGCAAAACCAAACCTATCTTTTTCACCACGTACGCCTACAACAATCCCGAGCCATTAACCGAAAAAGCGAAGTTATTTTCATTACAACAAAACACCAAAATATTGTTACTCACGGGCATTGCTCACCCGGAACCTTTACAAAATGAAATCGCAAAATATTATCCTAATATAGAATCACTTACATTCAGCGACCATCATATTTTTACAGATAAAGAGATTTCATTTTTACAACAAAAATACCAACAAAGCGGTGAAAATGATACGGTTTTTTTTACTACGGAAAAGGATTCTTTCAGATTAATAAGCAATCGAACAAAAAAAGCTGTATCTTTGTTGCCATTTTTTACGATTCCCATTAAAGTGGAATTTTTATTTGAAGAAGAACTATTGTTTAATAAAAATATTCAAGATTATGTTGAAAAAAATTAAGGAAAGCGCTCTATTTTTAGAACAAAAAATCACCAATCGTCCGACGGTTGGTATCGTTTTAGGCTCAGGTATTGGAGGTTTGGTAAAAGACATTCAAATTGAAATCGTTATACCCTACAAAGAAATTCCCAATTTCCCGGAATCTACCGTCGCCGGTCACAAGGGAGAATTAATTTTTGGCACCATCGGCGGTGTTCAAGTAATGGTGATGAACGGAAGATTTCATTACTACGAAGGACATACTATGAAAGACATTACTTTTCCGATTCAGGTAATGAATCAAATGGGAATTAAAAAAGTGGTATTGTCAAATGCTGCCGGCGGGATGAATCCTACCTTCGGTATTGGCGACATCATGATCATTCGTGATCACATCAACTTGATGGGTAACAATCCTTTAATGGGTAAAAATTACGATGAATTGGGACCACGCTTCCCCGATATGAGCGAAGCATACTCCAAAAGAATGATCAAGTTGGCAAAAGAAATCGGCAAGAAGAACAATATTCCGTTGCAACAAGGGGTATATTTGGCCGTTACGGGACCTTGTTTTGAAACTCCGGCGGAATACAGAATGTTCTATAC
>CAYYHC010000016.1:6722-20457 GCA_964471715.1 uncultured Lentimicrobiaceae bacterium
CATGTCCACCGTACCGGAAACCATTGTGGCCCGCCATTTAGGAATGGAAGTTTTTGCTTTATCAGTCATTACTGACCTTGGCGTCATCGGACAAGTTGAGAAAGCCTCCCACGAAGAAGTTCTTCATGCAGCTGAATATGCTGAACCGAATATGATTAAATTGGTTAGCGAATTGATTCCTCAATTATAAACGCGTAACCTTCGACCATCATAAGAGGTCTTGTAATACAACAAAGGATATTGGGCGGGTCCGTTAATAACAGATCCGTCCAATATATTAAAACGGGAACCGCAATTTTTATCGATGAGCGTTAATCCGCTTTCTTCCACTTCAATCCATGCATCCGTATCTTCCCAATCGTAAGGGCAGGCTCTGTCGTAAGCCATAAACGTGGTTTGGTCAATGCGATATACAATAATGCCCGCCACCCCGCCGGTGAAATACATATATCCTCCGATATGATTCAAATCCAAATAGTTGACATTGTCCGGATAAATGGTGAAATTGACACTAACACTCGGAATGGTTTCATGATCATACCCTTTGCATTGATTTAGCAATACAAAAAGAGACAAAATATAAAAGATGGGTTTTATTTTTTTAATCATGAAGGATTGGAATTATTTTTTTCAACGCTGATTGAAAGTGACTTAGCACCGTTTAAACTCATTTTTGGATATTTTGAATAAATTTCAAATGTATATTTTCCGGTTTGCGAAAATCTTTTTTGCGGATAAATCAATTTTGTAAATCTTTTTACCTTTAAACCATTTTCTGTGCCGATTTCCTGCACAAAGTTTTCATTGTTTAATTCCAGCATAACATTGATACTTTGCGTGCTGCGTCCATCTTCAGAAATGGTAGTCAATACTAATGGCAGCTCTTGAGTAGGAATATCCGATAAAAAATCGAATGAGATCGAAACATCATAATAGCTTTCGGCATCATCAATATTGGCAGTAAATTTCAAAGTCTTATCCAATATAATATCATCTCCCTGTTTAATTTTTTTAAAGGTCCACGTATTGTTCGGAAACTGTTCTGTAGGTTTTGCAACCAGATTATCGCTTTGATTGTGTTTACAAGAAAAGCATAAAGCACTAATGACCAAACAAATACAAATAAATGCGAAATTGTTAGTTTTTTTTCCGGAAAGTAAGATTTTTGGGTTCATTATTTTTATATTTTTACCACTTTAATTTTCTGCAAAAATACATTAAATTTTATAACGCACAAAACTTCCATATATTATTGAGCAACAAAATAATGAGTAATTAATAAACTATTTAAAACACTGTCTAAAAGAATGGTAACAAAGAAGAAATATTATGTCGTATGGGTTGGCCGGGCACCTGGCGTTTATAGTAATTGGAAAGACTGTCAATTGCAAATCAACGAATTTCCGGGCGCGAAATACAAAGGATTTGAATCTGCTTTAGAGGCTGAAAAGCATTACTTGGGCGGATATGAGAATTATTACAAGCAGAATCCGCCGGTAAAAAAAACCTCTGTCGCTTTTTACAGTGATAAAGATGAAAAACCGATGTTGGACAGTATTTGCGTGGATGCCGCTTGTAACATGGTGACACGTGTGATGGAATATCGCGGTGTGGACACCAAAACCGGAGAAATCATTTTTCACAAAGGTCCTTTTAAAAATGCTACCAACAACATTGGGGAGTTTTTGGCATTAGTCCATGGATTGGCACTATTGAAACAACAAGGAAGTAATAAGCCCGTTTACACCGACAGTATTACTGCCATTTCGTGGGTACGGCACAAAAGACACAAATCCATCATTCGACCCATCGAAGAGAATGCGCTTTTGTTTGAGTTACTTGCCCGCGCCGAGTATTGGTTGCAAAATAACACTTACACCAATCCGATTATTAAATGGAACACACAACTTTGGGGCGAAATTCCTGCCGATTTTGGAAGAAAATAATTTTATAAAAAAAAGAGAGGCGTAATGCCTCTCTTTAAATATTCACAAAAACCTCTATTTATCTACCTCGAAATGAGAAGATATGGATGTTTTATCCATTACGCTTTTGATGACCTCCGCCACTAATTTGGAGATAGTAACCACTTCAAATTTATCGGAAGGTCGTTTCAAAGGAATAGTATCGGTAACCACGATTTTGTCGATAACGGAATTTTCCAATTTATCCAAAGCATTGCCGGAGAGCAGAGCGTGAGTACACATTGCCATTACGTTCTTGGCACCCAATTCTTTCACTCTTTCAGCCGCTTTGCAGAGCGTGCCGCCGGTATCCATAATATCATCCAACAAAATGACATTTTTATTTGCTACATTTCCAATTATTTGCAAGGAAGCAACTTCGTTCGCTTTTTCTCTTTGTTTAAAGCCAATGGCGAAATCACAATCCAAGAATTTGGCATAAGTGGAAGCTCTTTTGGTGCCGCCTGTGTCGGGAGAAACAATACACAAATTATCCCAATTCAAGTTGCGAATATAGGGTAAAAATACGGTAGAAGCATACAAGTGATCAACAGGAATTTCGAAGAATCCCTGAATTTGATCGGCATGTAAATCCATCGTTATCAATCTATTAATACCTGCAGCGGTTAAAAGATTGGACATTAATTTTGCACCGATAGAAGTTCTTGGTTTATCCTTTCTATCTTGACGCGAATACCCGAAATAAGGAATTACTGCAATAATTTCAGCTGCCGATGCACGTTTGGCAGCATCAATCAATATCAACAATTCGAGAATATTTTCAGCCGGCGAAAAAGTGGGTTGAATAATAAAAACATGTTTTCCTCGAATGGTTTCATTGTAATACGCTTGAATCTCGCCATCCTTAAATTGGACAATTTCTTCATCTAAAAGAGGAATATGGAGTTCTTTTGAAATTTTTTCAGACAATGCAAGATTAGCCCTTCCTGACACCAAGGCAATTTTTGATTTCATAACTTATTGATTTTTAAAGACGTAGCATTACTCATTTGATTTTGCAAAAATATATTTTTTTTGTTTACAATCCTCAATTATTTCTAAAAATTTCTTGTATTTTTGCAAGCATGAAAGCCAAGTCTCTTTTAACCATTTTTTTTATCATTCTGCTCACAATGTTCGGGTGCAAAAAAAAAGCCGAAATTCCTGAACCTACAAATCTTATCGACAAAGCTACATTAACAAATATGATGACGGAACAGTTGGAAATTGAATCACTTATCTTCTTTTCGCCACCTGATACCAACAAAAGAGAATTGAGTATTCATTTATATAATGATTTTCTTTTACGCCATCACGTCACTAAAGAACAATATTCGGCGTCAGTTTCCTATTATTTTTCGAACAAAGAGCAATCGAATGAAATATTACAACAAGTTTCGGACAATTTGATTGCCAAGCGTCAAGCCATTCTCAATGAATAGGCGTTAGTCCCAATTTTTTCCCTTCATCCAACATCATTTGATACGCTTCGTCGTAATTGTTACCTATTACACCATCTAATATTGCCTCGCGAATCGCAGTTTTGATGATTCCCACTTCCGCTGAAGGCTGTAGTTGAAAAGTTTCCATGATTAATGTCCCGTCAATCGGGGGTTGCCAATTGCGGATTTTGTCTTTTTCTTCAATTTCAATAAACTTTTGACGCACAAGTGCAAAATTGTCAAGATATTTTTTGACTTTAGCACTGTTTTTGGAAGTGACATCCGCTTCGCACAACAGCATTAAATCATCAATATCGTCGCCGGCTTCAAACAATAATCTTCGAACCGCAGAATCCGTAATCGTTTCATCTACCAAAGTTTGTGGCCGAAGATGAAGTGCAACAAGTTTCTGTACATATTTCATCTTATCATTCGTAGGCATTTTCAAATTCCGAAAAATAGCAGGCACCATTTTAGAACCGATAAATTCATGCCCATGAAAAGTCCAACCCAATTTAGAATCAAATTTTTTCGTCGCAGGTTTGGCAATATCATGCAAAAGAGCCGTCCAAATCAGATATAAATTATTGCTGACAGCGGCAATTTTGTCCACTACTTCCAAAGTATGCCAATAATTGTCCTTATGGCGCTTTCCATTTATTGTTTCAATTCCTTTTAAATTAATCAATTGTGGTAAAAAGTATTGCAATAATCCGGTTTCTTCCAACTGATTAATTCCTACAGATGGCTTTGCTGAGAGCAAAATTTTATTAAACTCATCAATAATACGTTCTTTTGAAATAATTTCCAAGCGGTGAGCATTGCGAAAAATAGCATCAAAAGTGTCCTTATGAATTTGGAAGCCCAATTGTGAGGAGAAACGGATGGCACGCATCATTCGCAAAGGGTCATCAGAAAAAGTAATGTCGGGATCTAAAGGAGTTCTGATTATTTTATTTTCAATATCTTGAACTCCACCGAAAGAATCAACCAATTTTCCTTTATCAACGCCGTTAAGTGCAATTGCCAACGCATTTATCGTAAAATCGCGCCTGTTTTGGTCATCTTGCAACGTACCATCTTCTACATGAGGCTTCCGCGAATCATAATCGTACGATTCTTTTCGCGCACCCACAAATTCAACCACTTCATCATTGTACATAAATTGGGCAGTACCGAAGTTTTTATATACGTGAACCACTATTTTCGGGGAAATCTTTTGAGCGACCAACTCTGCCAATTTAATGCCACTTCCCACCACTACAATATCAATATCTTTAGAATTTCGATTCAATATTAAATCACGCACGAAGCCCCCCACAACGTATGCTACCACCCCTAACTCATTGGCAGCTTCCTCAACTATTTGATATACAGGACTTTTTAATTCTTTATAATAATCTCTCATCATCAGCAAAAATATTTGCAAAAATACGTGATTTTCATTTCACGGCAATTCTTTCTTCATAAAAAATTATCTTGGATTTTTTTTAAAAAATAGCATTGTAGCTTAAATTTTATTATCTTTGCAACCTATTTTTAAACAACATAATCATGGAAGAAATTAAAGCAGATCGCTATTCCGATGAAGAATTGGCTGAATTCAGACAGATTATTGAAGCTAAATTGGCTGAAGCTCGCGAAGGTATGGAAGTCTATTTGGATGCTTGCAATAACACCGGTAATGACACGATGGACACCTCTCCTACTTTTAAAGTTTTAGAAGAAGGAAGTCAGTCCTTAGCCAAAGAAGAGAATGCTCAATTGGCAGCACGTTTGGATAAATACATCAAGAATTTGGAAGCAGCGTTGGTTCGTATTGAAAACAAAACATACGGAATTTGCCGCGTTACCGGAAAATTAATCTCGAAAGAAAGATTAAAAAGTGTACCTCACGCTACATTAAGTATTGATGCAAAATTGAACAATAATAAATAGCTCGTGAAAAAGAGAACTTATACAATTATCTCAATTGCTATTGTCCTTATCTTCCTTCTTGCAGACCAATTTTTAAAAATTTGGGTAAAAACAAACATGGAATTGTCCGAAACAATTTCGGTTTGGGGAGATTGGTTTATGCTTCACTTTATTGAGAATGAGGGAATGGCATTTGGAATCAGTTTTGGAGAAAATATCGGAAAATTGTTTCTTTCTCTCCTTCGCATTGGTGTCGTCGGTTACCTTATCTATTTCTTGGTAAAAAAGATTAAAAGTAATCAGATTAACCTGCCGGTCGTTTGCGTGTTATCGTTGATTATTACAGGAGCTTTAGGAAATATCATTGACTCTGCATTTTATGGAATCTTTTTTGATTATGCACCATTTATGTACGGGCGCGTGGTAGATATGTTCTATGTAAAACTTTTTCTTCTCCCCGATTGGGTTCCGATTTTTGGAGGAAGTTACTTTTTTCCTGCCATTTTCAATATCGCGGACAGCTGCGTTACCGTTGGCGTAATCGGCTTATTGTGCTATAGTAAATACTTCTTTAACGAAAAGACGCCGGACAAAACAAAACAACCTGAATTATCTAATAATCAATCTATTGAAAATGAAACGAAAATATAATATTGCCTTAGTCGCTCACGATAGTTGCAAAGACGATTTGGTGGAATGGGTGGCTTTTAACAGAGAAAAACTCAAACGCCACAACTTGATTTGCACTGGCACTACCGGGAAATTGGTAGAAGCCGAAATTAATAAGACTATTGAAAAAAATTCTCGCGACTACATCAGAGTAACCCGTCTAAAATCAGGTCCGTTAGGCGGCGACCAACAAATGGGGGCCTTAATTGCCGAAGGCAAAATCGATTTAATGTTCTTTTTCTGGGATCCCATGACGCAACAACCTCACGACGTGGATGTGAAAGCACTTCTTCGTATTACGGTTCTTTATAATATTCCAACCGCCTGCTGCCGCGCCGCCGCAGACTTTATTATTTCTTCAGAACTGTTTGAAAATGACGCGTATAAACACAAAATTTATAGCTATGAAAACTATGTTTCAAGAGAGTTGAAACATAATAAACAATAATTCTTTATTGACCTTTTCACGGTTTACTCAATAATATCTTTAACTTTACGTTTGTCGCGGGTTACAAAAGCACCGGGGCAAATATCTTGTATTGAGGACAACACATGATAAGCCTCCATTTTATTTTGGAAATTACCGATTCTCACTTTATGATTCGGCGAATCAAAAATGATATAGGTTTGTGTTGCCACGGGAAGTGTTGAAAGATGGGCATTCATTTCGTTTTGCATCGCAATCGCTTTATTCCCCGAATTCTCACCGGAAAAAGAACCGACCTGAATGCAATAAATATTGATTTTTTCAATCTTTTTCCAAGAATCAGTGTATTTTTCTTGTTCTTGCGTAATGCTTTCTTCAACATCATAAGTAACATACTGTGCCATAATTAAGCACGGTGCTGTCAAAAAAAATAATACTACAAAATACTTTTTCATAGATAATCAACTATTTAGAATGTTTTTCTTTAAACGCTTCAATTCCTTTGTTTAAAAATTGATTGTATTTTTCAACATTCAGTTCATAATAATTAGGACCTACCAAAACCGTTCCGTCATAATCAACAATGAAATAAGCCGGTTGCGAATTTTCTTTGTAAATATTATTACTAATGAATGTGTTTTTCTCACCCAACATCGTTAACGTTTTACCGGTATTATCAACGATATAATCTTCTTTATCCAACTTAACATCTTTATCATCGACATACATTGCCAAAACGACAAAATCATTGGCGAAATGTTTTCTTACTTCGCTGTCAATCCATACGGATGATTCCACTTTACGACAATTGGTACAGCCATGACCGGTAAAATCAATGAAGATGGGTTTATTTTGTGCTTTTGCCACACGTAAAGCTTGATCATAGTCGAAATAACCTTTAATACCGTGCGGGAAGTGCAATTTTTCGGCATATTTAGGGGGTTCCATTTCTTTTCCTTTATTGTTAGATCTCACCAATTGCGCAGCTGAAAGTTCCTCACGAACGATGTCGGAAATGACGAAATCTTGTGTTTCCATAGGAGGAAGCCAGCCTGAAATGGCTTTCAACGGTGCGCCCCACATACCGGGAAGCATGTAAATAACGAAAGTAAATGTAAATATAGCAACAATGAAGCGTATCCAACTTTTTTGAACAGGCATTTCATTGTCTGCGGGGAAACGGATTTTACCCAAAAGATACAATCCCAAAAGTGTAAAAATAACAATCCAGAATGCCAAATATACCTCTCTGTCAAGGATTCCCCAATGGTAAGTTTGATCAGGAACATTTAAGAATTTCAGCGCAAATGCCAATTCCACGAAAGCCAAAATGACTTTCAGGGTATTCATCCAACCGCCGGACTTTGGCATAGTTTGAAGTAAATTGGGAAATAAGGCAAATAATGTAAACGGAACGGCAATACCTAACGAGAAACCCAACATTCCGATAATCGGTTTAAAGAAAGAGCCTCCTGCAGCATTCAATGCCACCGCGCCGGCAATGGGCAATGTGCAAGAAAATGACACAAGCACTAACGTTAATGCCATAAAAAACGTCCCTACCAAGCCCCCTCTGTTTTCCATTTTTGAGGATTTATTGACCCATTTACTCGGCAAGGCAATTTCAAAATATCCAAAAAGCGAAATCGCAAAAAGAATAAAAATGAACGCAAAAAGAACATTCGGAATCCAATGCGTACTCAACGTATTGGCAAACTCCGGTCCCATAATTGCCGATAGAATAATACCAAATAAGACAAAAATAATGACAATAGAAAACCCGTAGAAAAGGGCATTAAATTTTCCTTTTTTACCGGATTTCATAAAGTAGGAAACGGTCATCGGAATCATTGGAAATACGCACGGCATAAGCAATCCGATTAACCCTGAACCAATGGAAGTCAAGAAAAACAACCACATTGATTCACTCTTTTCCTTTTTTTCGGTTTTGCCACTTGCTACGACTGTTTGTTTATTTGCGCTATCGGTATTTTCTTTAATAGCAGGTGCCTCTTCTATCACTAATTTGGAAGTATCAATATTTTCCTCATTAATTTCAGATGAGACAATCAAAAATTCAAAATTATCCTTTACTTGCGTACATCTTCCCTCTATGCAAGCTTGTCCCGAAATAGAACCGGCAATTTTAAAGTTCTTTTTTGCGTCCGATATTTTGATTTTTTGCTTAAAAACCACTTTTTTTGAGAAATATCGCACATAATCCATCGCGCTGGAATCAAAGTGCGATGTTGCTTTAGGCTCCGTTACTTTCCCTACCAACTGATAATTAGCCGACGGCACAAAAGTAAACTCAATCGGAAGTTCAAATCCTTTTGTATTTTGAGAATATAAATGCCAATTATCTTTAATTGTGGCTTTTAATTGTAATTCCGCTTCAGTTGGAGAGTTACGTACGACAGAATAAGTCCACTTTACAGGAGGCTCCACACCTTGCGCAAAAACCGAATAAAACGTTATCGCCCAAACACTTAACAGTAAAAAAAACTTTTTCATATTTGATAAATTACATTTTTAATGAAATAGTTATCCATAATTCATAATCGGCAACAAAAGTACATTTTTTTTCAATACCTTATGCCATAATTTTCAGATTGAAAGCAACAATAAAATTCTATTCCGGAATCATTTTCATTTCTCGTTTCCATTTCAAAAATCCTAAGACTGAACCAATTGTGTAAATACCAAAAAGTATTGCAGTTGGATAAAGTCCTTTATAGACATACAAACATGAAGACGTTGCATTGATGACAATCCATAAAATCCAATGCTCAATATGTTTTTTTGCCAACAGCCACATAGCTACGATGCTCAAAGCGGTAGTAAATGAATCGCCTAATGGAACGGTACTATCTGTCAATTTACTTAGAATCAAATAAATAGATGTCCATAAAAGAAAAAAAGTCAAAGCCAAAATCGGAATTTTCTTTCGGTTACAATAGGTGATGGCATGATAATTATCATCTTCATTCGCAGTCAGATTATTTTTTTCCCAATGCATTAATCCGTAAATATTTGCTCCTAAATAGTAAAGGTAAATAGCGGCATCGGCATAAAAAGAAGACTCAAAAAAAATGTAAATATAGAATAGTGACATCACCACGCCGACAATCCACAACCATATCGATGCTTTATATTCGTAATAAAGATAGACCAATGCGATAACCGCACCAATAATTTCAATGATAAGATTATAATCTTCCATCAATTACGTCAGTGGGCAAAATGTCCTTTACGTCATAAACCACACCCGAGTCATTTTTTAAGAAGTCTCTAACGTTGCAGTTTTTAAACTCATTATGTGCCACAGCAAGAATGACTGCGTCGAATTGGTGTTTCAAATTGCTAAGATTGCCATTAGTAATTTTTACATGATACTCTTTTTCAACGTTTTGCTCATTTGCCCAAGGGTCATAAATAGTAATATTGCGAGTATATTCTGAAAGTGTAGTATAAATATCTATCACGCGGGTATTGCGAATATCGGGGCAATTTTCCTTAAAAGTAAAACCGAGAATAAGAATTTTGGCATCTTTAACGAGGACTCCTTTTTTGTTCATCAATTTAATCAGACATTGAGCGGCATAGTCGCCCATTCCGTCGTTTAATCTGCGGGCAGCCGACATCACGCGGGGCAAAACGCCGTAAACCTGTGCTTTTTGAATCAGGTAATACGGATCGACACTGATACAATGCCCTCCAACCAAACCGGGTTGGAGTTTTATAAAATTCCATTTTGAGGCAGCGGCTTCTATCACATCGTGAGTATCAATACCCATAGCATTAAAAATTTTTGCCAACTCATTCATAAAGGCAATATTAACGTCACGTTGCGCATTTTCAATAATTTTGGATGCTTCGGCAACTTTAATGGAACTTGCCTTATGTGTGCCATTTATTAGCACAGTGTTGTAAATAGAATCAACAAAATCCGCCACTTCGGGGGTAGAACCGGAGGTCACTTTTTTAATTTTTTCAACAGTATGTTCTTTATCGCCGGGGTTTATACGTTCGGGGGAATAGCCGGCAAAAAAATCTTTATTGAATTGAAGACCGGAGACTTTTTCTACAACGGGAAGACATTCTTCTTCGGTTACGCCGGGGTAAACGGTTGATTCATAGATGACCACATCATTTTTAGAAATCACCTTGCCTACGGTGGTACTTGCACCGACCAATGGAGATAAATCGGGATGATTGTTATGGTCAACAGGAGTTGGGACCGCAACGACATAAACGTTTGCATCCTTTATTTCATTAAGGTTAGAGGTGCATTTAAAACCGTTTTGAAGTGCTTTTTGTAGTAAATCGTCTGCCACTTCGAGTGTATCGTCGTGCCCTGACATTAAAGATTGAACGCGAGCTTCATTCATATCGAAACCAATTGTATTGAATTTGGTAGAGAAGAGGCGAGCCAAGGGCAAACCCACATAACCCAAGCCGATAACGGCAATTTTCACATCATTCATATTCATTTTGCTGCATCTTTAAAAAACTTGCAAATATACATTATTTTTTTAATCTATAAAAAAAGAGACTGCAATAATGCAGTCTCTTGACTATTTCAGACTAAAGCGATTATTTAGCTTTCGCTTTATTTTCTTTTTTAGTTGCGTAATTAATTTTAAGCGCATTGTTATTTCTCAATTGTTCTTTGACTTTAGAAACGTGAATCATTTCCACATCCGAGTCAATTTTTAGAGAATAAGTAATTGTATTGGGATCTTTATTTTTGTCGGCGCAAGCAGTGCGTTCGGCTTTAATAAATTCTTCAATATCGCGATTAAATTCTTCAGTAGTAGCTCTACCAAACTTATCATTAAGTTGTACGGATACCTTTCCATCAATAGCAGGAATACCTGATTTTATGGGTTTACCCATATAAATTGTAGAAATGGCAGATTTCTTTTCCAATTTTTGATATTCGGTAGCGCGTGGAGGGTCAAATTTTACTTGAGCGTCACCTTCTCTCATAGTCGTGATAACCATGAAAAAGAACAGAAACATGAACACAATATCGGACATTGAGCCGGTGTTTATTTCCGGGACCTCTTTCTTTTCATTCTTTCTAAAACGAGCCATAATTTCAAATTTTGGGATTAATTATTTAGTAGCTTCAGATATATTGATTGGAATAGCTTCCTGGACAGCTTTCTTTTCTTCGGGCGCCAATTTTTCATATTTTTGACCGAAAGTATTCAGAGAAAGTTCATCACGTAACTCATTGACGGCTTTTTGTAATTCGTTTTGAACCATGATATATACTTCAAAAGTAGTACTATTGTCATTGGTCAAAGAGATAACGCCGCGAGAAACAGGATAAGATCCAATCAAATCGATTTGTTTAACCTCTTTTTCGGGAAGATTGGGTGAATTGTTAGGATTTGAGAAGAATAACTTAGCTTCTTTCTTTAAATCGGTGGAAATTTTATCTCTTTTAATGACGACATTGGAACGATTGTCAATTTTCTTAATCAAGACGTCATTATTTTTATTCACCAAAATTTCCAAGATATTACGTTCACGAATATCCTCTTCCTTTACTTGCTCTTTATTTGCTTTTTTAGGCAACATTCTGGGAATACCTTGTTCGTTTGTAATTGCTGATGTCAACAAGAAAAAGGTAAGCAGCAAAAAAGAGATATCTGCCATTGATCCCGTATTAATTGCCGGTGGTTTTCTTGCCATGATTATATTTTTTTAATTTTGATAAAAGGCATTACAATAATAGAAAGTACAGCCACTACAAATACTGCATATAAAGTGTAACAACCTGCTTCAATTAATCTTGCCGTCTCAGGAGTGATTTGTAATTTCATCAATACGTCTGAACGGTCCGGACTTGCTATTAAGTAAGAGATAACAAATACCACTACAATGGCAAGGGCTCCCAACAAACCTTTGTATGCTGTTTTAAAATTAGCCACAATATTGATAACTGCGAATACCAACAGAACGATTACAGTGAAGGCTAACAAAACGTAAAAGAAAATAAATGCCGGATTTAATAATTTGGCATTCAGTAATTGGAAATTGCTGACATCTTTTTGGTATTGAGCCAAATCGTTGGTTTTTTTATCAACCGAATTAACTTCAGTAATAACAACAGCGCCATCTAAGCAAGATTTAAGAGCATTGCGATAGGCTTCTTTTTTTAAATAGTTTTGTCTAACTTCGTTATAATTTTCTTCTAATGGAAGAAGGTAAGCCGTCAAATCTTCGTAAGTGGCAATTTTGTCAAATTCGGTTTGATAGGTTTTGGTAGAATCGAATTCATCCAATAATTCTTTCAGATTATTAGGATAACCTGCTTTGAAATCTGCAAAATCCTCTGCATTAATACTTTTTAAAGTAGATAAATAATAGTAGAAAGATTCTTTTGATTTTTTCTCGGCACGTAATTGATCATCAAGAGTATTATATGTATTTTGATAAGTTTCTACATATTTAGGAAGAGACTCAATGGTTACGGTTTCCAATTCATCGAGCATAGCCGGGTTTTCGTCTTGAAGAACACCAACTGCTTTGTATTGATTGATTTTTTCGTCATCAAACAAGCCGGCATAAACGACACCCAAAATACCTCCGACGATTGCGACCGTAAATACGACAATGTTTATTATTTTTCTGGTCATAATTTTAATGATTGTTGTTTATAATCAATTCAATTATAAATTATTTGTTTTTAATCAAGATATCCATAAATTCGATAGTAGCATTTTCCATATCGTTTACAATGCCATCGATTTTAGAAAGGATATAGTTATAAAAAACTTGAAGGATGATAGCGGTAATCAAACCGAATACGGTTGTGATAAGGGCTACTTTCATACCACCGGCAACGATAGTCGGGCTGATATCACCTTGTCTTTCAATATCATCAAATGCTTGAACCATACCTACAACAGTTCCCAAGAATCCCAACATCGGACCTAAAGCCATAAACAAACCGATCCAGCTAAGATTTTTTTCCAATTTTCCCATTTCAACACCGCCATAAGAAACTAATGATTTTTCAACAGAATCCAAACCTTCTTCATAACGGTCTAATCCTTGATAAAATACACCTGCCAAAGGTCCTTTTGTATCTCTGCAAACATCTTTTGCTTTTTCGATACCGCCGTCTTGTAAAGCTTTTTCTACTTTATCAAGTAATTTTTGAGAATTGACACTTGACAAATTCAAATAGAATATACGTTCAATAGCGAAAGCCAAACCTAAAATTAAACAGATAAGTACAGGAGCCATCCAAATAGGACCACCTTCTGCAAATTTATCTTTTAATACATAGTGTAAAC
>CAYYHC010000017.1:0-2468 GCA_964471715.1 uncultured Lentimicrobiaceae bacterium
CTTTTGCAAAACTTATTGAAACAAGAAAATACACACTTTTTGGGACACTACCTTTTTTATACCATCAATCAGCTCTCAGTAATTTATTAAAAGAATTTGTTCAAAAAACTGTTGCAAAAGTACACTTTATTTCCATATAAATGTCTAATTTATGTCAAAAATTACTAAAAAAATTTATAGTACGTAAATGATTTTCAACCGCAAATGGTACCGAATCATCAAGCTGTAATTTTTACTACACGTAAGAGCATCGCGATTTTTCGTCACTCATGTATCGGGTTAATCACCATTTATATTAACTCAACTATTTTAGGAATAATAAAGCGAGTGAGCACTTTGTCGTTGAGCTGGTGTTCACCATCAAAAGTGTAGAAATGATCGGTGCCATAATGCTCTTGATAGAGCGCTTGACAATTGACAACGGGATCTTTCGTGCCAAAAAATGCCCATACCAACTGCTTATCCTCTTCAGTAATGCCCTGCCAAAGCGACTGTTCCAATTTTTTAAAATCATCAATTAATGGTTTGTTAACGGTGTACCATTTTTCGCCGTCGCTGCGTTTCGACAGCCACTCTTTCTTTCCAAAACCGAAGTGTTTGCATGATTCGCTCATCACAAATGCCGGATTGACCAATAGGCGTTTGCAGCCACGTAAGCGCTCGGCATACATTGCACCCATCGACGTAGCCACTATCAAATCCGGTTGTTCTTGTTCCACAAATTTGCATATCGAAGGCAATGCTTGGGAAGGTATCAATGGTACATCTTGCGCAACAACCTGAATATTAATTGGATATAATTTCGTTCTTAGTAATTTTACGGTTCCGGATTGTGCCGACGAACCAAATCCATGAATATATAGTAATTTTTTCATCTTCAAACACCTATTGCGTTACAACTTTCTGAACAGCAATCATTTGACGGTCATTATAAACCTTGACCACATAAATTCCCGAACTAAAATTGCTCATTGAAATTACATTGGAATCATTCATCGTTTCTTGTTGAATGAGCTTGCCGGCAATGTTGTCATAGTAAACCCCCTCGCCCATGTCGTTGGCATTGGTGTGCGTAACTCTCTGATTTTGTTCATTATAAGCAAATTCTTCATAGCTGCTGTTAACCCACACATTATTTAACCACGAATAGAGATTTCGTTTGAGCATATTTTGATTGGCATCATAAGTATAAGTACATTTAAAAGAGTAATTTGCGTCTTCTAAATCGGTATATAATTCTTGTGACAAGTTACCGAATTGATCATAAGTAAATTCATATCGATAACGGATTCCTTCAATTTTATAAAGCATCGTGGAAATATCTTCAATATTGACAATTGGTTGAGGAAGTGGTGTGGGTATCACAGAGAATTTTCGGGTAGATTGTGCGGAAAGTGTAACTACTACAAAAGAGATAACACACAAAAGAGTAATTCTTTTCATAATTCCAATATTTATTTATACCTGATTTGCTTTAAAAATAACTAATTGAGAGTAAAAACAGGTAATTATTGCCTCAAATCTAACCTACATCCACCGTTTTTTTCGGAAAAAGAGGAGCAAACCAATGATGGTAAGCAGACAAATAGCTAAAATAAACCAGAAAGCAATCGGATAATTCGACAGCGGCAATTCGACATTCATCCCGTAAAGTCCTGTAATGAAAGTCAGTGGCAAGACGATTGTAGAAATGATGGTCAGCATGCGCATAATTTCGTTGGTGCGGTTTGCCTGCAGAGAGTCGAAAGTGTTGGAAAGTCCGTCCACTAATTCGCCATAGTCATCGACCATATCCCACATTTTTTGGTAAAAGTCTAAAATATTACCCCAATAATCTTCCATATCTTCCACATAACCTTTAATTTCACCGGATTCAAAATTGTGGAACAATCGAAGTTGAGGTTTAAACATTGTATTCAGCTGAATGATATTCTTTCTAAAAATCGAGATTCGTTCAATGGTTTTTTCCGATTTTCTACTAAAAAGGTCACGATTAATGGCTTCCAATTCGGTGCCCAAGCGTTCTACCAAGAGAAAAGTTTCTTTCATCATCCGGTAGAGAACTTTGTATAGAATTCCGTCACTTGTTCCACCAATTTCGTTCTCTTCCATATCTGAAGGATCAATTTTGGTCAAATTAAACAAATCTTGAACAACATAATGGGAATTACCGACCGTAATGATAAAATCGTGCCCCCAGAAAATCTTGGTTTCTTCGGTACGCACCAAATTAGTTCGCTTATCCAATAACGGAAAATGCAAAACCAAAAAGTAATAATCATCGTAAACGTCAATTTTCGGTCGTTGCACAAAACTCGAGCAGTCATCTATATCTAAAGGGTGAAAACGAAAATTATCTTTTAAGAAATCCAAATCCTCTACTGTAGGATCTGTTATATGATGCCATTTCAACATCCCAAAACTAATGGTATCAACCATTTATCACCTCCTTTCCTTTTTACGGATAA
>CAYYHC010000017.1:2484-15570 GCA_964471715.1 uncultured Lentimicrobiaceae bacterium
TACATTCCTATTATTGATTTTTTTTGAGTTGCAAAAGTACACTATTTTTTTGAAAAAAATAGTCACTTACTTCATTTTTAATGCAAATAAATCGTATTTTTGCGATATTTAATGGGTTACAATGATTTTTGACGTAATAAAAAATGTTTTTTTTACACAAGGCTTTTTTTCTAAAAGCGACCTCTCGACACTTTTCCCGCAAACCGACAAGAACAATTTGACAAGATGGTGCGAAAAAGGTTATCTCATTAAATTGAGGAATAACTACTACGCTTTCCCTGAAAACATTAAAAAACAATACTTTACATTCTATCTTGCGAATAAGATTTATCCATCATCTTATATCAGTTTGCACACGGCACTCTCCTATCACAACTATATTGCCAACTATTCAAACACACAAATCAATAGCATTTCTACTCAAAAAACGGTTACTTTTAGAAATTATTTGGGCAATTTTCATTACCAAAAGGAGCGATCGGATTTACATTTTGGCTTCGAAGAAAAGGGAGAAATTCCATTTTTGTTTCGCATTGCCACGCCGGAGAAAGCAATTTTGGATATTTTTTATCTATATCCTTCTTACTATGATACGGAGCAAAAAATACGGAATTTTGCCATAGAAGGCGAAAGGATTTATGATAATTTGAACATAGAACGACTTTAATAACCAGGCACTTGAAAAGCGTATTTTAATGTTTAACAGAATCTATGGACTATAAGCGATTATTCTTTCGCTTTCAATAGTCGCTGGCGTTCCACTTCAAAGAGAAGAATGCCCGTTGCTACCGACACGTTTAAAGAACGAATCGTGCCCACCATTGGAATACGAACGGAATCATTGCATTCGCGAAGATAGTCCCACGCAATACCTTCATATTCATTTCCCATCAACAAGCATACGGGTTGCGTGAACTCTTTTTCGTAATAAGTGTGTTCCGCTTTTTCTGTTACGGCAACCAATTCAATCCCGGAATCTTTCAGGAAATTAATGACTTCCACCAAATTAGGATGGCGACAAACCGGTATTTTGTGTAATGCACCGGCAGAACTTTTAACGGCATCTTCGTTGAGTTGCGCCGCGCCCTTCAACGGCAAAATAATGGCATCCACACCTGAACATTCTGCAGAGCGAGCGATGGCTCCAACATTTCTCACATCCGTAACTTTGTCTAACATCAATAAAAACGGAACTTTCCCCGCTTCGTAAAGTGCCGGAACAATATCAAATATATTGTCATATTCTATCGCCGACATCATAGCCACAACCCCTTGATGATTTCCGCGAGTATATTTGTTCAATTTTTCAACCGGAACATACTGAAACGGAATTTTGTTTTGGCGAATTGTAAAAAACAATTCCTTGAACAGCGTACTCGATACTCCTTTTTGCAACAATATTTTATCAATGGTTTTCCCATTGTCCATTGCCTCCATCACAGGTCTTATACCATATATTATTGAATCTGCTTCGTTCATCATATTTTTTATTTTAATACCCACGCATCCTTAATATTAGCAGCAAAAGCGTTCGCTTCAGCCTCCGTATCGCACACTTTTAAACATATACGCATCCGATAATTATCTTTCTGACGTACAATTTGTGGAGAATATTTAGCAAATTTGTGAGCTTGTATGTGTTTCAAACAATCTTTTTCCGAACCGAAACTGCCGTGAATGACATAATATTTTCCACTTACAAAATTGATTTGCGGAAGAGTGGATACATTTCCGGATGTGGGTTGCACAACCGGCGCAGTCAAAGCAGGAGTTACGTCATTTTCAACTATTTGACCATTCTCAACCGGTTCTAAACTCATGATTGTATCTTCCATCAAAAGAGTGTCAGTGGCGACGTCTTCAATGGTTGTTTCTTCCGGTACCGTTACTTCGGTAGAAGGGGCAGCTTGTTGTTCTTTATTGAAAATATTATTGTATAAATCCGCCAGCTCTACTTTAAAAAGATAACATAACATTCCTACTACCAACAAGATAACGATGATAAACAGTACAATTCCACTCTTCTTTTTGGATTTATGTCCGTTATTGTCTTCAATGACCGGTTTATCTTCATCAACTATTGGAACAACCGTCTCGGATTCTATCTCCTCTCTTCTCTCTCCTTCTCCCTCTATGATTGGAATCACTACATCGGGTTCAGGCTCAGATTCTTGTACCGATTCCGACGCAGTGACATCTTCTATCTCCTCTCTTTTATCTTCTTTCTCCTCTATGATCGGAGCAACTACATCGGGTTCAGATTCTTGTATCGGTTCCGGTGCAGTGACCTCTTCTATCTCATCTGTTTTATTTTCTTTCTCCTCTATGATCGGAGCAACTACATCGGGTTCAGATTCTTGTACCTGTTCCGACACAGTGATCTCTTCTATCTCATCTGTTTTATCTTCTTTCTCCTCTATGATCGGAGCAATAATTTCCGGTTGTGCGATAGGTTTAATTTTTTTAGTGGCGACCTTTTTCTTTTTTTCAATAACAGGCGGAAGCTCAATGGATTCCATTCCTTCGAACTCAACATTCAATTCCGGAATGTAATCGGCGGTAAAAATCAATATGCCATTTTTCTGCATAGAGAATGTTCCAAAACTAGGAAAAGTCACCCGTTTGTTTTTCTTTAAATCGTCCATCAGTTGGGCTACCCATTCACGAATAACAACGTCTGCATCGACAATTCGCATTTGTTCCTGTTTTGAAACGAAGATAATAAAAGCGAAACCGCTACCCTCTACTTTTGTATCTAATGCAACACTATAACGAGGCGGTACAATATTTCCATCCATCGTTTGAGATGGTGAAAATGTTTTTTGAAAAAGACCAACATCGTTTACATATACCGAATCTTCTACTTGAAGAGAAGCTATTATATTCTTGATTATCATAACTTTGAAATATTAATAAATACTTAAACTTTCAGCTCTGATCAAATCTTCAGGGGTATCGATAGAGACACTTTCATAATTGCCCAGGGCGATTTGAATGTGATAATCATTCTCGATCCAGCGAAGTTGTTCCAATTTTTCAGCATTCTCAAGTGGAGACGGTTCTAATTGTATGAGTTGTTTTAATACATTGTATCGATAAGCATAAATGCCGATATGTTTGTAATAATGTTGCGGAATCTCCGTATTTCTATAAAATGGTATCGGCGAACGGCTAAAATAGATGGCGCGTTTGGATTGGGAGCAGACGACTTTCACCATATTGGGGTTCTGCGGATTCTCATCAACGGTAAAAGGCTTGGCTAAAGTAGCAATTTGCACGCTCGAATTATTAAAAGTATCGGTAAGTAAATTAATTGCTTCTTGTTGTATAAACGGTTCATCGCCTTGGATATTGACAATAACATCATTGTTAGTAAGATTCAATAAATCAGCTACTTCAGCGCATCTTTCGGTACCGGATTGATGATGGGGGGAAGTCATTGCTGCTTCGCCGCCAAAATTCAAAACTGCATTGTAAATACGTTCATCATCGGTAGCGACTACCGCTTTTTGTAAATTGGCCAATTTTGAACGTTCATAAACCCATTGTATCATAGGTTTTCCATGAATTAAAGCTAAGGGTTTTCCGGGAAAACGCATAGAAGCATAACGAGCAGGAATTATTCCAATATAAGCCATTAATTATTATTTTTGATCGAATAAACCGAACAATTCGGCATCAATTTTTTCGATAACCAAACCAAAATCTTCAGGTTTTTCACCGAATTTAATTGTATTAACGTCGATGATCAATAATCTTCCCAAGTTTTCGGATTTATATTTTTCTATCCAAGTATTGTATCTTTCATTCAAATTCTGCAAATAGTCCAAGCGGATGGTATTTTCGCAATCACGACCTCTTTTTTGAATTTGTGAAACAAGTGTAGATGTGTCTGCTTGTAAATAAATTAATAGGTCGGGAGCTTGTAAAAACTGCACCATCAGTTCAAACAAAGAGGCATAATTATCAAAGTCGCGAGACGCCATCAACTGCATATCATGCAAATTGGGAGCAAAAATGTAAGCATCTTCGTAAATAGTTCTATCCTGAATAACGGTTTTGTTTTTCTTTCGAATATCAATCACTTGGCGGAAACGATTATTCAAAAAATAGACTTGCAAATTAAAAGACCAACGTTGCATGTCGTCGTAAAAACTTGCTAAATAAGGGTTATTCTCTACACTTTCGAACATGGGTTCCCATCCGTAATGCTTGGCTAACATTGTTGTTAAGGTGGTTTTGCCTGAACCGATATTGCCGGCGACTGCTATATGCATAATTATATATTTTTTTTTTATAAGAAATGAGATAGCAAAAATACAAAAAGTTAGATATAAAAAGCCAATACCCTGCAATTATTTATTCACAAATTACAAAGTATTGGCAATGAACTAACAGCGATATTTTTTGCCTTGTTTTGTTAGTTTCTTTTTGATGTTTTTTATTTTACAGGAATCATTTTATTACAAGAGTATCAGCATTAATGGCAATTGAATCTACCGACTTTTCATTCACACTAATAGAGACATTGCGTATTTCATTATATTCCCCTTTTAGTGGCATGTGATTATTACGATATATCCAAATTGAGAGTGATACCACTTGCGTAATGATGATTGCCGCAGCCACCGATAATAATATTTTGTTGGTTAATTTTTTCATATTCTATTGATTTAATGATAATTGATAATAGTTTTCAACTTCTTGTATGGTAATGTTCAACAATTTCATGGTGCGGAATATTGCCGGAAGTTCTTGTTCTATAAATCTTTTTTTCTGTTCGGTTTTAATTAATTCAATGGCATTTTCAGCTACAAAATAACCGACTCCGCGTTTGTTGTAAATAATATCACGTCCTACCAAATCATCATACGAACGTAAAACGGTATTCGGATTTACCTCCAATTTTGCTCCTAATTCTCTTACAGATAATGCTCTTTCGCCCACTTTCCACTTTTCTCCCAATATCTGTTCGCAAACGTAATCTACAATTTGCGCATAAATGGCTTTGTTATCTTTAAATATCATATTATACCTCCGTTTCTCTTAATTTCAAATAGGTCATTCCCCAAAAGAATAATGTGGTCAGAATCATCATCGTCACATAACCGCCGATTCCTATTACATCCGGAAATGAATATGCATAATGAGTCCCCGAATCAAGGAAGCACGCTGTCATAATAATGGCGATAATGCCCAATAGAAAGCCAAATCCCAATCCTAATAATATCGTTTTCACGATAGCATGTTTTTTAAAATAAATGGAACCGAAAATAAAAATGGATTGGAACATAAATAAAGCCAACAACTTAACACCGAAACTATCCGTAAAGGTAATGTGATACAGAGCGTTCGGCATGTCTCCATGAATTGCCAATTCGATCATTGAACTGATAAATCTTCCCAAGTAACGTCCCAATATGACAATGATGAAAAACATTATCACATAATAAACGCTTACAAGCAGAATACTGACAATCGTCTTCTCTAACGAGCTTGCCGGAAGCATTGTGTAAGCCATCGCGTAGTTTCGGTCAGCATACATTTTGAAAATCGTTCCTGCAACATAAATACTTAAAGGGGCAATTATAAAATTGTCAGCCCCAATATGATTGATGGGAATATGCAGTACACAAACCAAAACAACACAAGCAAGTACCGCTCCTAATAATCGGATGTCTTTTTTATAATTTTGAATAAAAAATCTTTTTAATAAAAGACCTATTCTATTGATTGATAATATATTATTCATAATGATTAAAATTAATGTTTAAAAATTTCCTGTATTCTTTTTTTATTGCACAGAACTGCATTAAAGAACAATTCAATATCCAATTTGCACTCTTCATGCTCCAGATTTTCGGTGATGGCATAAATTCCGCGCAAAGTGTCTTCCGAATAGATCGGATTAACAACCTCCGACTCAACATCAACCACTTTAAATAAAAGATGATGGGTGATTGAATCTTCCGATTCTACCAATACGATTTCTCCTCTGTCCAAAATAATCACGGAATCGATTAAACTATGCAAATCGCGCACTTGGTGAGTAGAAATCAAAAACAACCTGCTCTCATCGGCTGCCATCGCCATCACTTTTCTAAACATACTTTTAGACGGTATATCCAACCCGTTGGTAGGTTCGTCCATCAATAAGATTTTGGTGTTGGTAGCCAATGCAAAACATATCATCACTTTCTTTTTTTGACCATGCGACAATTTCGACATAACATGAGTATAATCTTCAATTTCAAACTGTTTCAGGTACTCGTACATCTGTTCTTTACTAAAATCAGGATAAAATGGTGCATTAACAGTAATAAAGTTCTCAATGGAAACTTCCGGCACGTACAATTCTTCAGACAAATAATAAATATTTTGTAACATATTTGGATTTCGCCACTGCGAATGTTCGCCCATCGTAGTGACAGTACCTGATTTCGGGAAACAAAGTCCCGAAATTATTTTCAGCAAGGTGGTCTTCCCTGCCCCATTCTTGCCTAAAAGGCCGTAAATGTGCCCGCCCGACAATTCCAAACTCAATTCCCTGAAAAGCGGAATGCGTTTAGAATAACCGAAATTAATTTTTTCAATTTTTATCATACTTTTTTGGTTTAAAATTTATGTATTATTGTCATAGTGTTTTAGTGTATTAAAACACAGCAAAGATATTTGTTTTTAAATATATATTCGACAATAAATAAAAAAATTATTTCGCTAATAATCAATATTTTAGAAGAAAATTTATTACAAACACTTGAATTATATTCGAATTTTTGGAAGAAAATATAAAAATAAGCGATAATTTTGCAGCTTTTAAATGAGGGAATAAAAATCTATGAAAGAGGAAAAATGGTATAGCGGAATTGTGACGCATGGGTTGGAAAACGGTCGAACATTTGGTTTTCGGACAGCAAATATTGCAGATATTTACCCGGAAATGACCGTTGATAATGGTGTTTATGCCGTAAAGATTCAGCTAAATAATGATTATTTTTATGGGATGTTATACATTGGGACGCGTCCCACTTTACAACTTACTGAACGCTCAATAGAAATACATATATTTGATTTTCAAAAAAATATATATAGTCAAAAGATTTTATTTTCTATTAATAAAAAGATAAGGGACGAACAGTATTTTTCATCCAACGAAAAATTGATTGAGCAAATCGAAAAAGATGCGGAACTTATTCGTCAATTTTTTCGCTTACCACCACCACAATTTCGCCTTTAACGGGTTTAGCAGAGAAATGTGTGACCGCCTCTTCAATCGTACCTCTAAAATTTTCTTCAAATAGTTTTGATAATTCGCGTGAGATGCAAATGGGTCTGTCTTTGCCAAAAAACGGCATCATCATCTCCAGAGTTTTCAGCAAACGATAGGGTGATTCGTAAAAGATAGAAGTCTCTTCTGCGTCGGCAATTTGTTTGAGCAATGTTTCTTTGCCTTTTTTGTGAGGAATAAATCCATAGAATTTGAAGCAACTTGCAGGCAATCCGGAATTGACCAATGCGGGAATTAGGGCGGTAGCACCCGGCAAACATTCGACGGGAATATTCTGCTTAATGCACTCCCGAACCAACATAAACCCGGGATCGGAAATGCAAGGTGTGCCGGCATCGGAAGTCAGCGCCACGGCTTCTGCTTGTAGTATTTTCTGAACAATATTATCCAATTGCTGATGCTCGTTATGAATATGATAAGCATAGCAAGTCTTTTCAATTTCATAATGTCGAAGGAGATTTTTAGTAGTGCGTGTATCTTCACACAGCACGAAATCCACTTCTTTCAAAATGCGCAAGGCGCGCAAAGTAATATCCTCGAAATTACCTATCGGAGTAGGAACAATATAAAGTTTCATTCCTTACAAATACATTTTCAGGTTTTTATTTTTTGCATCTTGACGCAGCCGTTTGATGGCACGTTCTTTAATCTGACGAACGCGTTCGCGGGACAAGTTGCAGCAATCGCCAATTTCATCGAGAGTATATTCGTGATTGCTTTTAATTCCATAAAAAAGACGCAAAACCTGTTGTTCTTTTTCGGGCAATGTAGAGAGTGCCATTTCCAATTCTTTGGATAATGATTCGTGCATTAAATGCATATCGGTATCGTCGGCATTTTCGAAAATAAAAGTATCGATAAATTTCGTGTCCTCATTTTGAGAAATGGGAGAATCGATAGATTGGGTGTAACTGTTCATTTTCAATAGTTCAGCTACCTTATAATCAGGCATATCCACTGCATCAGAGATTTCTTCCAAAGTAGGGAGACGTTGATTGGTTTGTTCCAAGCGGGCAATTTCTTTTTTGATTTTATTGATCGTTCCCACTTGATTTAACGGCAAACGAACGACCCGAGATTGGTCGGCGATAGCGGTTAAAATGGCTTGGCGAATCCACCAAACGGCGTAAGAGATGAATTTGAATCCACGAGTTTCGTCAAAACGTCTGGCTGCTTTTATCAGCCCCACATTTCCCTCATTGATTAAATCGGGCAGACTAATACCCTGATTTTGGTATTTTTTGGCAATAGAAACCACAAAACGCAAATTGGTCGTGGTTAATTTCATTAATGCTTCCTCGTCTCCGGCTCTAATTCTTCTAGCCAATTCGACCTCTTCTTCAGCCGATATTAACGGCTCCTTTCCAATGTCGGCAAGATAACGCTCCAGCGAAGCGGTGTCTCTGTTAGTAATTGACTTAGAAATTTTTATTTGTCGCATCATAATTGTAAAATATTTAGATAGATAAAAGTAACAAAAGTATTAATTATCATGAAGTATTTCTACGTTTCCGATATTATTCAAAAGCGTCACATTAACTTCATTTTTTTCATTGTTTCGCAAAAACTCAACCCTAACGGTATCACCCGGGGAATGTTGAGCTATTATTTCTTTTAATTCGGACACAGAATTGACCTCTTTCCCATTCAGTGCGATAACAATATCATTCAATTGAATACCGGCCAATTCGCTTGCTCCTGAAGGGGTAACTTCCCCCACCAAAAGTCCTTGCACCTTATTCAAATTGAGTTCATCGGCTTTACGACTGTCAATTTCAATTACGGAAAGTCCGATATAAGCTCTTTGTACGAATTCATAATTTTTTAAATCATACACCACTTTTTTGGCAATATTGGAAGGAATGGCGAATGAATAACCGGTATAGTAACCATTTCCGGAGGCAATAGCGGAATTAATTCCGATTAATTGACCGGCAGCATTTACTAAAGCACCGCCACTATTTCCTTGATTAACTGCCGCATCGGTCTGAATGAATGATTCAATGGATGAATTTTCGCCTAATATGTTCAAATTACGGGCTTTGGCACTCACAATTCCTGCAGTAACAGTAGAGGTTAAATTAAAAGGATTCCCGACGGCGAGCACCCACTGCCCTACTTTCACAAGGTCGGAATTTCCAAAAGTAAGATAGGGCAATCCCGTGCACTCTATTTTGATGAGTGCCAAGTCGGTTTTAGAATCCGTGCCAATGACAATAGCGGGATATTCTCTTTTATTGTTCAAAGTAACCGTTATTGTTTCAGCTTGTTCTACCACGTGATTATTGGTAACGATATAACCGTCTTCAGAAATAATTACACCTGAACCGGCACCCATTACTTCACGTTGGGTTACACCTCCGGGCATACTGTTGCCGAAAAAATCATTCCAAAAACTTCCACCAAAAAAGTCTTCCCACGCTGAAGTTTGGTACATAAACTTAGTTTTAATATGCACCACAGCGTGTACAGATTGGTCTGCTGCAGTAGTTAAATCAACATAATTAAGTGACGATACTTGTGCAACAGAGAATGAGCTGACTGTTATTAAGCAGCTCACTAACAACAATTTAAGATTCATACACTTCTCCATATTATATATATTAAACTATTAAAACAAATCTATAGACAAAAGTTAAACGAAAATGTTTGAAAAAAATTATTTTATTTTCGTGGAATATAAAAAAAAAAGTAGTATTTTTGCAGCCCGAAATTAAAGTCTAATTTAAAAACAATCAAAATGTACGCAATTGTAGAAATAGCAGGGCAACAATTTAAGATTGAAAAAGATAAAAAAATCTTTGTTCATCGCCTAAAAGCTGAAGAAGGGTCACAAGTTAAGTTTGACCGCGTAATGCTCGTTGAAGACAACGGCAACGTAAAAGTTGGTATGCCTACTGTATCAGGGGCTGAAGTTACCGCTACCGTATTAACTCACCTTAAAGGTGATAAAGTTCTTGTTTTCAAGAAAATAAAAAGAAAACGTTATCAAAAAATGAATGGGCACCGTCAATATTTGACCTCTATTCATATTGACAACATTTCTTTATAATTCAATTGATTAATAACAATAAAAAAATATCATTATGGCTCATAAGAAAGGTGTCGGTAGTTCACAGAACGGTCGTGAATCCGAAAGCAAACGTTTAGGCGTTAAGATTTTTGGTGGTCAATTTGCCAAAGCCGGCAATATTATCATCCGCCAAAGAGGTACTGTTCACAATCCCGGTAAAAATGTGGGAATGGGTAAAGATCATACCATTTTCTCTTTGGTTGACGGAACAGTAGAATTCAGAAAAAGAATGGGTGGAAAATCTTTCGTTTCCGTTATTCCATTCACAACAGAAGTTGCACAAGCATAAGTTTATATCACTTATCTATTCTATAAAAAGCATCCTTTTCAGGATGCTTTTTTTGTAACATCAATTATCTTACTAAACCTGTTTTCAACCACTCACACAGAATAATGACGAAATTTGTTACATAAAATCCCTTTATTCACATGATTTTTGTAATTTTGCCGTCTGTATAAAAAACAATTTCAAACTATATGAAAAATATTAAAGCTCTGTTATTCACTGCAATAATTGTACTTTCAGTCGGTGCAAGTACTGCTCAAGTCAATTCAACTTATCAATCAAACAATGATAAAATGAATCAATTTCTTCGCTATATGAATGATATGTATGTGGATACAGTCAATTTTGACAATTTGGTTGAGAAGGGAATTATTGAAATGATGGAAACTTTGGACCCGCACTCATCTTATATTGCCAAAAAAGATGTGCAACAAACCTCCGAACCGTTAAAAGGTGCTTTTGAAGGGATTGGTGTTACTTTTCAATTGATAAAAGACACGATTAATGTGATAGAAGTCATCATCAACGGACCCTCCGACAAAGTGGGCATAATGGCGGGCGATAAAATCGTAAAAGTCGATACATTAGTTGCATGCGGGAAACAGATTAATACGAATTGGGTTCGCGACCACCTTCGCGGGAAAAAAGGGACTGTCGTAAAAGTGACTGTCAAACGGGGAAAAAGCGACCAATTGTTGGAATTTTTAATTACACGTGATAAAATTCCAATGTACAGCATCAACGTTTCTTTTATGATTGATGATAAAACCGGCTATATCCGCTTGGAGAGATTTGCACAAACTACGCCCAAAGAATTTGTGGAAGCCATCAGAAAACTAAAAGAACAAGGAATGCAAGATCTTATTTTTGACTTGCGAGGCAATGGCGGCGGCTATCTCAATGTTGCTTTTTTTATGGCAGATGAGTTCATCAAAGGAGACAAAATCATTGTTTATACCGACAATTTCCGCAAAACCGGCGAAAGTTTCCGCTCTACTCCCGGCGGTGATTTTGAAAAAGGGAAACTCATTCTGTTAGTAGATGAATATTCCGCTTCCGCCAGCGAAATTGTCTCCGGTGCTGTACAAGATTGGGACCGCGGCTTAATTATGGGACGGAGAACTTTCGGAAAAGGGCTGGTACAAAAGCCCATTTACCTGCGCGACGGCTCTGAAATCAGATTGACCATTTCACATTATTACACCCCTACCGGGAGATGTATCCAAAAGCCATACATTGACAACGACAGCTATTCGCAAGACTTAGCCAATCGTTACAAACATGGTGAATTTTTATCGCCCGACAGCATTACATTCCCCGATTCATTGAAATATACCACGCCGCGCGGCAAAACTGTCTATGGCGGCGGCGGCATCATGCCCGACATTTTTATCCCTATTGATACTTCCAAATATTCCACTTTTTACAACGAATTGGTACGTAAAGCTATCATTAGTGGTTTTACAATGAATTATTTATCAGAAAATCGAGAACAATTGAAAGAAAAATATCCTACCATTCATAGTTTTAGAAAAGATTTTACGGTAGATGATGAAATGTACCAAAAATTGATGGATTATGCTAAAAAAGAGGGAATTACAGATACGACGGCTTTCCAGTTTTCACAACGTATGGAACAATTTGTAAAAGCCAAAAAAACGCAATTGGATTCACTCTACCATTCAATTTCCGACTTACAGCAAACCGAAGCCCTCGAAAAAATGGTAAAAGATTTTGTTACAGAATCATACAACGAAAGTGTCAAACTCAAAAATATGGATAAAGCTCCACAATACATTAAAGAGTATTTGTCGTTTGAAATAGCTCGAAATCTATACACCTACGGCGAGGCTTATCAGATTATTTTGAACAACGATGAAACTTTCCAACAAGCCTACAAAGCCATGCAGGATCCCAAGATTTTCAAACGCTTCAAAATTTCGGATTAATGATTTCCAAGAAAACCATTGACGAGATATTTTTAGCCGCCAAAATTGAAGAAGTGGTCGGCGATTTTGTTCCTCTGAAAAAGAAAGGACAGAATTGGGTGGGCATTTGTCCGTTTCATAACGACAAGAATCCGTCAATGTTTGTAAGTCCCCGTTTAGGAATTTTTAAGTGTTTCGTTTGTGATGCTGCCGGCCATGCCGTCCACTTTTTAATGGAACACGAGAAAATAAGCTATCCTGAAGCGTTGCGATATCTCGCCACAAAATACAACATCTCTATTGAAGAAGATACCAAAGTACTTACAAATGAGGAAATTGCAGCCAACAGCGAACGAGAAGGTTTATACATCGTCAACTCTTTTGCAGAAAAATATTTCATCGACCAACTGTACAATACCGACGAAGGAAAAACAATCGGACTCACCTATTTTAAAGAGCGCGGTTTTAATGAAGCGACCATCAAGAAGTTCAAATTGGGGTACTGTCCAAG
>CAYYHC010000017.1:15580-20353 GCA_964471715.1 uncultured Lentimicrobiaceae bacterium
ACGCAAGAAGCCCTCAAAAACGGATACGACTTGAAGAATTTACTCAAAACAGGTTTGACAAAAAAATCTGAAAACGATAAACTTTTTGATTTTTATCGCGGACGTGTGATCTTTCCCATTCACAATGCTTTAGGTAAAACGGTGGGCTTCGGCGGACGTATTTTGAAAAAAGATGAAAAAATTGCCAAGTATTTCAACTCGCCCGAAAGCGAAATTTATCACAAAAGTGACATTTTATACGGTTTTTATTTTGCCAAAAGAGCGATTCGTACCAAAGACAATGTCTATTTGGTAGAAGGTTATACCGATGTTATTTCGATGGTGGAATCGGGCGTTGAAAATGTGGTAGCCTCCTCAGGCACTGCATTGACTGACGGACAAATAAAGATATTGGCAGCGCAAACTCCCAATATTACAGTGCTTTACGACGGCGACTTGCCGGGCATTAAAGCCTCCTTGCGCGGTATCAACAAGTTGGTGGAAGCCGGAATGAACGTCAAAGTGGTGCTTCTCCCCGATGGCGAAGACCCGGACTCCTTCGCAAAAAGTCACCGCGACTCGGAATTAATGGAATTTTTACAAACCAACGCCACCAATTTTATTCTGTTTAAAGCCCAAATTCTATCTCAAGATGCCGGCGACGACCCTGTGAAACGCTCCGCCATGATCAAGGATATTCTATCCACTATCGTGGATGTGCGCGATGAAATTACACGCGCTTTCTACATCAAGGAGTGCGCCAAACTTTTCCAACTATCCGAAGAAATGCTGAATACTGAACTTCGGAAAATGGTTTGGAAAAAAATGAACCAACCGAAACCGACCTCAGATACCACACCACAAACCCCGGAAATCATTCCTCCGATAGTTACCGTTCAACCTACTCAGCAATTTAGTCAGCCTACTGTTAACCAATCTAATATCGCAGAATTGGCCCTTATTTCCGTGATTTTGAAATATGGAACTTACGAAATCACTGTTGCTCAACAGAACGCGGATTCAGATACCGTTGATTATCAGCAAATACGCATTGATCAATACATTTTCAACGAACTACATAATGAAGAACTAAGATTTAAGAATCAACTCTACAAAAGTATCTATTACGAATATGCTCAAATTGCCGCGAGTGCAGGTAGCGCAGAAGAAATTGCCATAGAATTCACTCAACACGAAAATCCTGCCATCAAAAATTTGGCCATATCCATTCTGATAGATATTGACCCCGAATATAGTCCGGAATGGGAACGCAAATTCGACATTCTTACTACTTCCACCAAAAATAGCAAAGATGCCCTCAACAAAGAGGTTGAAACAGTCATCAACGCCTTCAAATTGAGCATTTTAAATGAACAAGAGCGATTACTGCAAAAAGAATTAACCTATCACCATCCGCCCAAAATAGAACAAGAAATTCTTGCCCGCATCTTGGAAATCAACAATCGTAAGCAAGAGCTTTCCAATATCATTCGAATTGTCATTCCTAAATAGCAGAAAATGCGTTATTTCATGCAATTATCATACAACGGAACGCCTTTTCTCGGATGGCAAATTCAACCGACGGGGGCAACCGTTCAGGGTGTTTTGGAAAATGCTTTCACCATGCTTCTTCGTGAACCTATTGCCATTACCGGCTGCGGAAGAACCGACACCGGTGTACATGCCAAACAATTCTTTGCTCATTTTGAAACGGAACAAGATATTAATACACAAACACTTACAGATAAACTTAACAATTTTCTTCCAAAAGAAATTGCCATTCACTCCATTTATGCTGTCGAAAATGATAGGCACGCCCGATTCAGCGCCACTTCCCGAACTTACAAATACTACGTCGCCATTCAAAAAAATGTTTTCGATTTTCCCCTATCCTACCGTGTTTATCAGAAATTGGACATCGAAAAAATGAACCAAGCCGCCCAATTATTGCTGACCACGACCGATTTTACAAGTTTTTCGAAACTGCACACACAAGTGAACAACAATATTTGCCATGTTACTGAAGCACAATGGAAAATGGAAAATGAACAGTTGGTTTTTACGATAACGGCCGACCGATTTTTGCGCAATATGGTACGTGCCATCGTCGGAACTTTGCTTTTGGCAGGTAAAGGACAACTCTCCATTAATGATTTTCAAAATGTTATCAATCAAAAAGATAGATGCAAAGCAGGCATGTCAGCTCCCGCCCATGCACTATTTTTGGAAAAAGTTCGTTATTAGACATATTAATATTGTATAAAACAATGCCGAACCGATACTTCACTTTATTTTACCTATTTATTTTTTCAACATTTTCAATTTTTTATTCTTGCCAAAAAGATGAAATTGATGAAAATGCAAAGGTTGAATTTTCCAAAGAGACTCTAAATTTTGATACGGTTTTCACAACAGTTGGCTCTACAAGTCAGAATTTTACGGTGCGGAATCCGCATAACTTTGCCATTTCGCTCAGCATTGATTTAGCGGGTGGCAGTCAGTCTTTATTTAGCATAAACGTAGATGGAGTGGCGGGGCATCATTTCACGGATGTGGAAATTGCGCCCAACGACAGTATTTTTGTGCATGTGAAAGTGAACATCAATCCCGGCAACCAAAATACGCCGTTTATCGTGAAGGATTCCATCATTTTCCGTAATGGGAGTACGGTACAAGATGTTGATTTAGTGGCTTTTGGACAAAATGCAAACTTTATTGTTGCCGATGCGGGAAGCGGCTCGCTGCGTTACAAGATTGTGGCACATGCACACGAAACCGTAACATGGACCAACGACAAACCCTACGTCATTTATGGTGGTTACGCAGCTGTAGATTCATTAGGGACACTCATTATAGAGCCGGGAACCAAAATTTATTTTCACTCGGGTGCAGGTTTGTGGATTTACCGTTACGGAAACATTCAAGCCCACGGCACGGTTGACGAACCTATCGTTTTTAGAGGCGACAAACTCAGTAGTTGGTACGAAACCGATTACTCGCAATGGGACAGAATTTGGATTAACGAAGGAACGGTGGACAACCACTTAGAAAATGTCCTCATTACCAATGCGTTCATCGGTTTGCAGGTGGAAGCTCTCAGCGAGAGACTCAGCAATAAAACCGTATTAAAGAATTGTGTCATCAAAAACACTTTAAACTCCGGTGTGATAGCCAGAAATTGTCGAATTGATGCCGAAAATTGTCAAATTAGCAATAATGGTGTATGCGGAATGCAACTGCAAATTGGCGATTTTGATTTAAAACATCTCACAATTGCCAACTATTTTTCGCAAAATGTGCGTAAAAATCCGGCGTTATACATCAGCAATATCTACTCTGACGGCGTGACCGAATATATTGGAAATACGAACACTCACCTTACCAACTGCATTGTTTACGGCTCAATGGCTGATGAAATTGCGTTGGTGCAAAGTGAAAGCAATTTGGTAACCATGAGTACTCAAATAGAAAATTGTTTGGTTCGTAAATCTCAATCAATCAGTGCTTTCATTAATTGCATACTCAATAGCGATCCGTTATTTACCAATTCGGCACTACAAGATTTCACATTACGGGAAGGTTCGCCGGCGATTGATGCCGGAAAAACGGGATTGAATGTGAATACCGACATCAGTGGAACGCCCCGCGATTCCCGCCCCGACATAGGTGCCTATGAGTACGGAAGCAGAAAAAAATAATTACATTGTTAAAAATGATAAATTAAAGCGTCAAACCATTTTTTTGATAGATGTTAAGTCGGCGAGTGATACACTTTGTGTGAATCACCTGATATTTCGGGTCGGTATAAAATTTCATCAAATTAAAGAAAGCGACCGTTTTTTTGGTTATTTTTGCATCGCAAATTAAAATTGAAAAAAGGCAAATTTGCAGGCACGATATTTTATAGAACACGATAATATCAATAAATAAATTTATGAAAATCCGTACAATTTTATTTAGCATAATTTGTTTAATAATAAGCAGTTATGCGTATTCGCAAGAAAAACCGAAGAATATTATTCTGATGATTGGCGATGGGATGGGCCCTGCGCAAGTCAATACACTTCGTTATTTGAAAGCGGAAGGCGAAAGTGCAATTTGGAAATTTCCTTACCGAGGTACCTCAATGACTTACTGTTTAAGCGATTCCATTACGGATTCGGCAGCGGGGGGCAGTGCGCTGGCCACCGGCAAAAAAACAACGAAAGGCTATCTCTCCATCAACACCGACTCAACCGCCAACGAAACTTTGTTGGAATGGGCAAATCAAAGAAATATGGCAACCGGAATTGTCGTTACCTGCGGCTTGACTCACGCCACTCCTGCCTCTTTTTATGCACATTGTTCCGACAGAGATGCGTATGAAGAAATAGCCAAACAGTTTACATTCAGCAATATAGATTACGCTGTGGGCGGATATCTCAACAATTTTTTGCCTGATAAAAGAAAAGACGGTTTAAACTTAATCGATAGTTTAAAACAACAAGGTTATACCATTATCTATTCGTTAGATGAGTTGCTTCAACATTCTGATTTACAAACTATTGGTATTCTATCAAAAAAACAACCGCCCAAAGCCTCCAAACGCCACAATTGGCTGACGACTGCCACGCAGCAAGCCCTCGCCGCCCTTTCCAAAAGCGAACAAGGTTTTGTACTGATGATTGAAGGTTCACAAATCGATTGGGCATGCCACGTCAATAATTACAGCTATTTTAAAGATGAAATTCTCGACTTTGACAACGCCGTGCAAGTGGTGTACGATTTTGCACAAACCAACAAAGAAACATTGGT
>CAYYHC010000018.1:0-20212 GCA_964471715.1 uncultured Lentimicrobiaceae bacterium
TTCAATCCAAATATTGTAATTCCCGGCTTTTTTCACCTCAATATTCCACTCTTTCCAAGCATCATTTTGTAAAGAAACATATCCTTCGCCGTTAAAAGCCGCATGAGTCAAGCCATTTTCCGGATTTAAAGAAAACGTATTATCTTCGGGTGATAAGTAGTAAGGCAAAATTGTCGGAGCATCTTCCAATTCAACCACCAAAACCTGCAACTCATCGCCGGCAGGCACTTTAAAATTCAAAGATTGTCCTTGATCAATTTTGTCAATTTGTACCTGATGAGCTGACGTATTCAAAAAATAAGCTTTTCGAATCGGCGTGAAAAGATTCCGGCACTGAATCAATGTATCATTCTGATGCACAAAAAAATACAGTTTATCATTCTTTTGTGTACAATAAGCGTTTTGGAGATATGGAAACGGAGAAGCGTTAGTATTGTAAATCGCATTTTCATTTTGATCAGTCCATTTTCCGATTTCTGCCAGCACTTTTTTTTCAAAATCAATCACCTCACCATTTCCGGTAGGTCCGATATTGAGCAGAAAAACGCCTCCGTGTCCAATCGTATTGGTAAAACGATCCATCAGTTGTAACGCTTTTAAATGGGCATCCCCGCGATTTTCCCACGAACGATAGCCCCAAGTGCCATACATCGAGGCAGGATTGTCCCATGCTATATCACTGAATCCCACCATTTTACTATTATCGGTCAGCGTAAAATAGTCGCCCTGATTATTCATAATACGACCATTGATAAGACATTTCGGTTGGTATTTGAGAACGGTGTTTCTGAAACGACAACTCTGCTCCGGTGTTGCCAATCCCATATCAAACCACAAAGTGACCAAATCGCCGTACCGGGTAAACAATTCTTGCAACTGCAAATCAATATAATCTGCCAATTCGGGTGTAATTTGTTCCAACGGACTATAGAGTTGATTGACGTGTTCGGTACAATTGGAAGTCGTATCCCTCTGATTGCGAGGAATTCCGCCGGCGTAGTGCCAATCGGGCAAGGAGTAGTACAATCCCAATTTCAACCCATATTTTGCACATGCTGCCGCTAATTCTTGGATAGGATCACGCGCAAAAGGAGTGGCATCAACCACATTGTAGGCAGTAGTTTTGGTTTTAAACATACAAAAACCGTCGTGGTGTTTGGCGGTAAAAACGATGTATTTCATTCCGGCTTCTTTTGCCAAACGCACCACCTCATCGGCATTCCACAGTTGAGGATTAAACTGTGCTGCCAACGCTGCATATTCTGCAGTGTCAATACGTGCGTGATTCATTATTTGCTCGGCATAAAACGGGATTTTTTCGCCTTTCCAAACGCCGGCGGGAACAGAATACAATCCCCAATGAATAAACATTCCGAACTTGCTGTTTTGCCACTCCTGCAACACCGCTTTTCGATCAACCTGCGATTGGGCAGAAATGGGCAAAACACTGAATAAGAATACATAAATACAAAAAAAAGAGAGACATAAGATACGTTTCATACCGGTAATGATTAGGGAGCAAAAATACAAAGATTTTCGTAACAAAAAAAGAGGAATATTCAAAAAAACACTCACCAAAACCCACATTCTCGCAAAGTATAGATAATAGCAGAATATTAATTATTGTTATAAGTGGTTCAAATGACGCATAATGTCATCACCTTAGATTCCCACATAATTCAATTGTTTGACATCCTATTACTTATTGATAAAAATGCCCCTGCGCCATAGTTTAAGGAATGTGCTAAGCATCCACATATTGATGAACCAGGTTTCGTATTGTATTATACAAACCAGTGTCCATTTAACGGTAAATATGTGCCAATCCTGGAGCAGGCGACTATGGAGCACAACATCCCTTTCAGGTTATTCGTGTTGAAACCAAGGAACAAGCTCAGTCTATTCCATCCCATGTACGACATACGCTTTGTTATATAATGGCGAATGGCTAACTAATGAGCAGCAGAATGACAAGAGATTTCTGAAGCTAGCAGATAAAATCGAACAATAGATCACACTTTTGCAGATGACTCATTATAATGAAACATCATATATACATTAAAAGAACTGTATTAATAAAAGAACTGTATAATAAAATAACTATTTCAAAAGCTTTAAGAAAAGTTAACAAAAAAAATTTGGAATAACCAAAAAAAAGATTGACCTTTGCCGCCGTTCGTTTTTAAAATTATTATTTATGTTGACTGAAAGAGATAAAAACAAAGTGTGGCTTTCTGAGTATTTAATAAGTGGATACCCGGAAATATATGCGGAGCTATGCGAGTTATTAGACCGACACAATGTTATCCACTCAACACTAATGGGAACAAAAGACTATTGGTGCAGAGATTAAATGCCTATTGAAAGGCGCAACGGCTCTTTTGTGCAATTTAAATATGAGCCAGACTATCTGAAAGACTTAGAAAAATACAGAACGGATGCCGATATAGTGATAAAAGCCAGTCGTTTGGAGGATCTCAACATCAAACATATTCCGCTTAATGTTGATGGTGGCAATGTTGTTGTGTGTGAAGGAACATCAACGTTGATTACTCCCAATAACATTGCAAAAAAGCCACATAATTATGTGATTATGACGGATAAAGTGTTGAAGGAAAATCCGCAAATGAGGGACTTAAACCATATTGATTCTTTTCTAAAAAGCGAAGCCTTTGGACAAGATACGACTATTGTGTGGCTTCCTTGGGACGAAGACGAAGAAGATAAATGCGGACACACAGACGGCATTGTTCATTTCATTTCTCAAGATGATGACGGTCGGCCATCTGTGCTAGCAAATCTTAATTGGTATCCGGATGCCATTGCTAAGAATATGCGAAAATCGCTAAATAAACATTTCAATGTGATAGACCTTAAACTCAGCGAACATCATGATAAGAGCTGGGCATACATCAATTTTCTCCAAACAAAGGATATTATTATAGTTCCGGGATTAGGAAAGAAAACCGACCAGGAGGCGTTGTATCAAATTCGAGAGTTATATCCGTCGTACAAGGATCGGATATACATGGTTAACATTGAAAAGATAGTAAAGCGCTGGGGCGGCGCGCTAAATTGTTTAACATGGACAATCAAATAACATTTAAAAAAATACAATTATGGAAGAATTAAAAGAATTATTGGATCTAAGTCAATTAACATCACGGTCAAAAATCGAAGAACGATTCGATACAATAGCCAAGAAACTCCTCTTTGAATATGAAATTGTGAAGAGTGAGAAGAAGAAATACGACATACTTAACGTCGAGTTTTACTATTGTTCAAAAGATTTTCCAGATATTTGTACTTATCCAAGAAATTGTGAAGCAGGAAAATGGTTCATTCACAACAGTGGCTTTGACTTGACATTTAAGAGTAATTCGGGTTTGGATTCAGATAAGGATAATGAAGCATTTAAAAGAGATTTGTTGTCATTAAAAGACAATGAAATTGCTGTTAAAGAGAAAATTGGAAATAAGTATTATGGAGGAATTCTTATTCGTTATATAAAAAGACAAGATAGCGAAGTGATTATTGACGGCCCCTTAAAAAGCGAATATGAATTATTTGATATGTTCGATGCTTTTGGCGGAACAAGAAATATTCCAATATTGAAACAGCGTGATAAGGCTTTAGTAATTAAAGATAATAAAACGACGCGTCATAATATTGATGATAAAAACACACTTTTATACTTTGCGGATAAACAATATAGATTTTATGTAGGGAAAAAATAACCATGAATATTTCCAAACCAAGACAAGACAATGCTGTGTTGCTATACGAGCAGGCAAAGCCATATTACAAAGGTTAAGGAGTCAAGAAAGACTATAAGAAAGCCGTAGAGTTGTTTGCGGAATCAGCCAACCTTGGCTATGATAAAGCACAGTATTATATTGGATGGTGTTATGAGCATGGCGCGGGTGCTGCTGATATTTTTTTGGACATGAAGTAAAGAAAGATCGAAAAGAAGCGGAGAAATGGATTGCAGAATCAGCATCGCAGGAGATATACACAAATGAGCAGCAGAATGACAAGATTGGTAGAACCGAACATATAACAAAAAACGGTGTTTTTGGAACGAAAAAGGGTAAAAGTCCGATAAAAAAACGTACAAAAAACCTTGATGAAATATCCTTGTAACGTGTTGTGTTACATTAGATTAAGCTCAAAGGTGTGCTTTGCAACCTCTTGGTTTACAAGTTTTTAAACACAAAAAAGACGACCGAAATGGTCGCCTTTTTGTGGTCCCTCTTGGGCTCGAACCAAGGACCCTCTGATTATGAGTCAGATGCTCTAACCAGCTGAGCTAAGGGACCCTCATTTTCTTCCAAAAATGCGACTGCAAAAATACAACTTTTTTTAATTGCTTGAACAGTTGATATAAATCTTTTTCTTTTTATAAAAAACTGATTATCAATATTAAAAAAAATATTCAATTTATTTATGACATTTTTATATAAAAAAAAGCGGAAGAATCGTTTGAAACTTCCGCTTTAAGTATCATCATCAATAATTATTCTTTGGTGAATTTAAAGTTGTTCACACCATTAGCAGTGGTAACTTGAAGAATATACATTCCATTAGCAAGACCGCTGACAGAAACCTCATTAACGTTACCGTTCTGTTCTGAAATCATTTGACCTTGTAAATTGTATATTTTTACATTTTGAATATCATTTCCGGAATTAATATATAAATTGTCTGCAACAGGATTTGGGAAAATAGAAATACCTGAATTAGTTTCATTTTCATTAATTGCATTTCCGTCTAATACATTAATATTATCCAGCCACATAACATTTCCATAATTACTTGTGCTTTTGAATTTAATTCTCAAAGATGTTTGTCCGATATAATCAGATAAATCAACAATTTCGTTGCGCCATTGAGAAGAAGTTGGTACAAACTGACTGGTCGTTGCAGGAGCAGTTGACAAAGTAGCACCCGATTTGTTATAAACGGTTGTCCAAGTATTTGAACCGCAAGGGGCAACCATTACCTCAAGTTTATCATTAGAAGTTTGATATTGAGCATAAGCAACATCAAATGTTAAAACAGGCTGATTGTAACCCGAGAAATCCATCAAAGGCAATAATATGTCATCAGTTATTCCATTTGATAAGCTGTAACAGTCAAAATAGATGGCTTGGTTGTTAGCATATCTAACCCACAAGTCATTGGATAAGCCCCAACCAACAGGCGGGAAGACACTACTTGAAAAGTCTTGAGAAACATTATTACCTGAACCGACAGTTGAAACAACAAAAGATTTGGCAACAGAATTATTTACATTGTCACCATCAGCACTACCATTAACGGTATTAATGGTAACAGTATAAGTATGTTGTCCATTTGCTATTCCTGTCAAAGCAGGAAGATTGACAGTTGCTGTTCCATAATTATCGGTAATATTTCCTGTCCATGTGTAAGTTGAAGCAGTCCCATCCAAATCGATATCAAAAACGACTTCCGTTACAGGAGCAGTTCCAACGCGTTGTATCATAATAGAAGGAGTGATATCAGCTTCACAAAAATAAATTGAACTCGGCGAACTCAAAGAAAAAACTGCTGCATTGTTGGCTAACGCAGTATTGTAAACAGCACAGCTATTTGTAGCATTAAGGATAGCAGCAGCAGTAGAAAGTTGTCCAATTTCAGTTACTTTACGATCAGGACATACCAAATAAACCGTAGGAAAATAAGCAATACTGTAATCACTTACGACCGTTTGTGTATTTGGAGAAACCGCAGTCGGAATTACCGGATAGGGAGTCCCTGTAAGCCAATTACCTTGAGTATTACCACCACTTCCGTTCAAATTTGCGATGGTGCCTTCATCGCCTTCCAAAAAAACAACTCGTAATTGATTAGTTCCATTGGGACCATATTGATTGTATGCACTTTCAAGTACACCACTTGAATGATAGCTCCAGCATGGACCACACCAAACGGCAGAAACGTCCAAAATAGTTGGTTTTCCTGCATCCAAATACTCATATAAATGTACAGGATTAACCGTATCCAAAGTCAAAGTAGTCGTATTAACAGGATACAAATTAAAATCAGCACCATACGAACCGGCAGGCAGCTGAGCAAAAGCAAATTGTACTACTAAAATAGTAGCAAAAAACGATAAAAATTTTCTCATAATGTATTTAATTTAAGTGAATAAATATCTGTTCATTTTTCAGACCGCAAACATAATAAAAATTTAGTAATAGTAATATGTTTATAAAAAAAATATTATTAATTTATTTGTTTGCAAAACAATAGTACATTTGCAAACAATCAAACAAATATAAAAGTAATATTTAATATAGATTTTATGCCGTTATGAGATGCAATTATCACACACATTCTACCTACTGCGATGGGAAAAGTCCTTTGAGTGACTTTGTTACTGAAGCGCAAAAAACTAATTATCAACAACTTGGATTTTCCTCACACGCACCGGTTCCTTTTGAAAACGATTTTGGCATTCACCAAGCTGAGATTCCTACCTACTGCTCCGAAATTCAACAACTTCAATCCAATACCGACCTTAAACTTTTAATCGGCTTAGAATGTGATTACATTCCGGGAATGACCCGGCCGTTTCAGTATTACAAAGATACCTTCCATTTGGATTATATCATCGGCGGAGTGCATTTAGTGAAAGCAGCCCACGATGAACGAATCTGGTTCATCGACGGCTCTAAACGTGAGATTTATGATAATGGTCTTGCTACCATTTTCCATAATAACATTCAATCTGCAGTGACTACTTTTTGGGAACAGTCTTTTGAAATGATTGAAACTCAACAATTTGATATTATCGCTCACATGGATAAAATCAAAATGCACAACCAAAAACGTTTTTTTACTGAACAAGAAGATTGGTATTTGCATTTGGTGGACCACTGCATCGAATTAATCAAACAAAAAGGGCTCATCGTCGAAATTAATTCCCGCGGCATTTACAAAAAACGGTGCCCCGATTTTTATCCTTCAGACTATATTTTAAAAAAAATTGCACAACAGAATATTCCGATGATTATTAGTTCGGATGCTCACAAAGCAGAAGAATTATCTATGGAATATGACAGTGCCATTCAAAAGCTCAAATCATTCGGTATTAATCATTTAATGTATTTTAATAACACAAAATGGGAAGAATACGCCATCTAAAAATTGTCTTGTCGGCACTGTTATTATGCGCCTTCGCTTCTGCCTTCGGGCAAGATTCCAATCAAGTACGAGCAACTATAAAAGTGCTAAGTTCATCGGAGATGTACGGTCGCGGGAATTGCTACAACGGGGAGCAAAAAGCGGCTGAATATATTCAAAACATGTTACTCGATTTGCACGCTAAGCCACTGGGAGAGAAAGGATTCCAAAAATATTCCTTCCCATCCCACAAAATGGAAGGTGATGTCATGGTTTCTATAAAAGGGGAAACATTAAACTCATTTAGCGACTATCGCATTGCTCCTTATGCTCATTCGATTCATCAAGAAGCAAACATTATTCATTTTCAGGCAAAAATGCTATTAAGTCCTGAAAGATTGGAAAGTTTTCGAGAAAAAAATGCCGATAAACTCTCCAATAGTTTTGTATATATTGATATTGTAAAAGATCAATGTAAAACCGCAGAAGAGCGCAAACAGCTGCAAAAAGCCATTCAAGCGTTGGAATATAACAATCCGTTTCAAAGTTTGGGAATATTGATTGGCGTGGAGCATTTACCGTTTTGGGGACTATCTGCCAATTATTTTGAACGAAATTATGCTTTAATACACATTTTATGCGATAAAATGCCGCAAAAAGTGAAGTCGATAACCATTAATTTTACCAATGAATTCATAACCAAACAGACACAAAACGTATGTTTCGCCATTGAAGGGACATCGGTAATGGATAGTTTTGTCGTATTATCGGCGCACTACGACCATTTGGGATGCATGGGCGATTCTGTCATCTTCTATGGTGCGCACGACAACGCTTCGGGCGTGGCGGCGGTCTTGGATTTTGCCAAATATTTTAGTCAAAATCCGCCCAAATATAACATGATTTTCCTTCTATTTAGCGGAGAAGAAAGCGGATTAAAAGGTTCCACCTTTTTTGCCAAACATCCTTTGCTCCCATTAGATAAAATCAAACTCCTGATCAACTTGGATATGTTTTGCGGAGGCGATGACGGCATTATGGTGGTCAATTCACAAAGTGATGAGACGAAACATTATTATGATAAAATGTTAGAAATCAATAATCTATATCATTATGTAACGGATGTTAAATCGCGTGCCAACGCTGCCAACAGCGACCACTATCCTTTTACGTCAAAATGTCCCGCCATTTTTATTTACGCATTAGGCGGACGCAGCGGAGGCTATCACAATTATACGGATTCTTGCGAGAATTGCTCATTACAAGCCTATATTGGAATTTTCAAATTGATTAATTCGTTAATCAGCGAATTATAACTCTATTTAACCAATTCTTGGGCAAATTCATCCAAATTAATTCCTCCAAAATCACCGGAACTCATCAACAAAAAGACGGATTTTGGGTGGTGAATTTGCATTAATTGATGCTTCAATTCATCAGAAATATTAAATATTTCCAAATCCTTTCGATTAAAGGCTTCATAAACCATTTCGGAAGTAATTGGAGGTAATTTTTTATGTTCCAAAGCTTTATGTTCAAAGAAAATCATTGCCGTATCCGCATCATTCATTACATTATGATATTCTTTCAAAAAAGCTTCCGACAAACTGCTAAACGTATGCAATTCCATACATGCGGTCAAATGATAATCAGGATATTGCTCGCGAACGGCTTGAATGGTCGCTTTTAATTTTGACGGAGAGTGCGCAAAGTCCTTGTAAACAATGGTAGAATCATTTTTCCCGATTAATTCCAAACGTTTAGAAGCACCTTTAAAGGATTGAATGGCAGTATAGAATTGCTCATCTGTCACTCCGATGGCTTCGCACGCATAACGAGCCGCATTCAAATTCGCCAAGTTGTGTTTTCCAAAAATTGCCAAGGAAACTTCACCTGTATCGGTAATTAAATAGGTAATTCCATTGCGAATGGCGTATGGATGCACGCTATAGGGAACTTTGTTCATTCCTGTAATTTCGCCACTCATTGTGTTGAGCACTTTGTCATCTGTACAATATATATATGTATGGTCAATCATATTGGCAAATTTGCGAAATTGATCGATATATATATCAAAAGTGGGGAAAACATTGATGTGATCCCATGCTATTCCACTGATAATGCCGACATTAGGTTGGTACAAATGGAATTTAGAGCGACGGTCAATCGGTGAGGTCAGATATTCATCACCCTCCATAATCATCAATTTTGCATTTTCCGACAGTTTAACCATCACCTCAAATCCTGCCAATTGTGCGCCCACCATATAATCGCAATCGATATGATTGTACTGCAAAACGTGAATAATCATCGCTGTAATGGTCGTTTTGCCATGACTTCCGCCAACTACCACACGCGTTTTATCTTTGCTTTGTTCATACAAAAATTCGGGATAGGAGTAAATTTTCAGATTTAACTCTTTGGCTTTCAGCAATTCGGGATTATCAATTCGAGCGTGCATACCCAGAATAACCGCATCCAAATCGGGCGTAATTAAATCTGGATTCCATCCTATAGTAGTAGGAAGCAAGCCATATTTTTCCAAACGACCTTTTGCCGGATTAAAGATTTCATCATCGGAACCTGTAATTACATATCCTTTTAGATGCAGCGCAATTGCCAAATTGTGCATGGCGCTACCGCCGATGGCGATAAAATGAATTTTCATATTTATAAATATTTAATAATTAGCTTGTTATTGAATACCACTACTTCCAAATCCGCCACTTCCACGTTGTGTTTCATCGAGTTCCTGTACCACTTCCCATTCAACAACTTCGTGGCGTGCGAAGACCATTTGTGCAATTCTTTCCCCCGAATTGATTTCAAACTCTTCATCTGAAAGATTGATTAACAGCACTTTAATTTCGCCGCGGTAGTCGGCATCAATCGTTCCGGGTGAGTTCAAAACCGTAATTCCATATTTGAATGCCAAACCGCTTCGAGAACGAATTTGTGCCTCAAAACCAATTGGAATTTCCAAAAACAATCCGGTCGGAATCAACGCACGTTGCAGCGGTTTAAGCAAAACCGGTTCTTCCAAATTGGCACGCAAGTCCAATCCCGCTGCAGAAGCAGTAGCATACTGCGGAAGAACATTTCTTGATTGATTAATAATCTTGCATTTCATAGTATCAATTTATTGCAAAACAATCTTTTTCGCATTCATCCCTTTTTCGGTATAAATTTGAACAAAATATACGCCTTTACTTAAAGAAGAAACATCAAGCAATCGGTCAGCAGCCTCTTGACTATTATCAAAGAAATAAGTGCGCAAAGTTTGTCCATTGATGGCAATCACCGTACAAACCAATTTTTGGTTAGTTTCATTCGGAAAATTCAAACGGAATTTTCCGGAAGACGGATTCGGATATACTTCAAAATCAATGCTTTGATTTTGTTTTGGGACATAATTATCAACACCGACAACCAACGGCAGCGAGCTATAACGAATGGCATAACAAGAGATACGATAATGCGGATTGTAGCTGGCATTGCAATCGGTGCAGGTGACGCCACTTACACAATTCGGATTGTTGGGGTGGCAATTATCCTGATAAGAGGTTTGAAAGATATATTGCAGATTAAAAGGTGTTTGCCATAAATAGGGCGTTAAATCATAAATAAATGGGCGGGCAATTAAGCCGGGGCACCACCCTGCTCGATTATATTGCCAAGTGCCGTGCTGACCGGTACAGCCATCAGGATTGGGATTACAGTTTTGCCAAAGGTCTTGCGTAAAAGCCTCTTCGCCATTGACATTCAAATGGTGTATGGCGTGATAAAATTCGGCGGCATTTCCGGTATTGTTCTCCCCCCAGCCGTGTCCCGTAGTGACTAATCGAAGTGTTGCTTTTTGAACGCCGTGAGGCAAACCAAAAGTGACGGTATCCATGGGCTGTAGATTAGCAGGGTCGCCAAAGTTATAAGTTCCCTGCCACATTTCTTCCATCAAAGAGTACGGATATTCGGGTTCGCCCGCAAAATAGTTGAGTATCAAATCCATTTGCCAACCGCCCGTACCCCATGTTTCAATATAAACGCGAAAATCTATTTTGCCTTGCAACAGTGATTCATAATTGGTTACATCTATATAATGGTCACAAGCGACACCATAAGGCGTAATGTAGCGGAATAATTCGACCCACTTTCCTGTAGGATCTTTAATTTGCACCCACGCTATTCTGTCCCAATCATCGCAGCCACCGGCGACATTAGGGCAGGTAACATCGAAAAAAGCGGCAATAGAATCATAGGCAGCCACCGATTGCGGCAATTCATAACTTCCATAGTACCATTGCGAACCAATCGTTCCCATATCAATTACCGCATCTTCAAGTGTTTGTACGGCACGATCTTCAATGGCATCGGTTACTTCAATCGTAATGTCTTCAGTATAGGTGTTGCCATTAGATGCCGTAGCAACCACACTAACCGTATGTGTTCCAAAGGCATCGGGTGTCCACCATAATTGATAATCGCCATGCACATTCACGGCCGCAGTGTCCATGCCATCCACTTGATAACGTACGGAGGTAATGGACAGAGAATCAGCCTCATCTATTGTAACATTAGTATGAATCAAATAAGGCATCAATCGCGGCATTTGAACCGGATAACTATCTGTTAGTTTGCTTCTTACTATCGGATAAAAATCTTGAAGATTCGTAACGTTAAATATCAATTCAATTGCGACAGGATAGTAATTCGAATCCCCTACTTGGGAAATGCGGATGATAACATCGCCACCCTCGCCGGTCAATGTCACAAGACTATCGGATATAGTAGCCGGACCATTTACGACTTCATATTGCAGTGGAAGACCCGAAGAGACAACGGCTTCCAAAACAAAAGGCGGATTAGTGGAGAACTGGCGAGGAATCGGAGTGACCTGAATCACTTGATTATTTTGTCCTGTAGGCGGACAAACCGTATCTTGATAAACGTCCAATTCTGCAATCATAGCATATACGTCACCGGCGACACTGCTATTAGCCACCAACCGAATATAACGTCCCGCTACCGTTCCGAAAAAGACGTAAGCCGTCTGTTGTTCAGAACTTTGCGCATTAGGATAATCCAATTGACCGGCTGCCTGAGGCGTACCCCAATCATTGGTATCGTTGGTAACATAAAAGAGAAAATCGTTGATTCTTCCATTATTGGTAGAAGCACGCGTCAAGAGGCTGAACCCATTAATGGCAAACGTGTCGCCCAAGTCCAACTGTATCTCATGAGGATAGGCCGCTTCGACATTTTGCCACTGAGAATGCCAAAAAGTGGTAGAGTCTCCATCAAAACAATGGAAACCATGACCATTGTTAGCTCCCTCACCGGTCAATTCCTCGCTCGAAATGTAAACAATTGACCATGCATTTTTGTTAATCTGCGTAGTATCACAAGCAAATACTAAAGCATTGATAGCAAATAAATTTGCAAGAAAAATAAACAATTTTTTCATATATAATATCAATTATTCATGCAGTCGCAAAATTAATATTTTTTTATGGAAGAAAAACATTTTCATGCAAATAAAATTAAAAAGTTGAACAGCTCTCTTTAATGATTTTTTTTTGTATTTTTGCCCCCTGAAATATACCAAAATATAATAAGTATGAAAAAAGTGCTATTTTTATTTGTTTTATCCCTATTTTTCTGTGGTTCAATATTTTCGCAAGAGGAAAAATCTAAAAAAGACACTACAAATTTACGGGAACAATCCAGCGAAGTTACTACATTTGACAGTGAAAACTTAGATGACGAAGAAACAAGCACCAGCGGTTTTGTGCCGGGACTTTTACATTCCTCCAACGATGTATATAGTAGCAATACCTCCTATACCTTTGGAATTGCTTACTTTAAGTCAAGAGGTATTGATTCGAAGTATCAGACCATTGCGATGAATGGGATGGAAATGGAGAATGCCATTACCGGACGTGCGAGCTATTCACAATGGGGGGGTTTGAACAATATGTTTCGTTACCCAGAAAATGTATTAAATCTCAATCCGGTCTCTTTTGCTTTCGGTGATATCGGCGGTGCAACGAATTATAATGTAAGAGCTTCCTCTTATCGCAAACAAATTCGTGCAAATTACTCATTATCAAATAGAAGCTATAATAATCGTATCATGTTGACTTACGCTTCCGGCGTGATTGGAAAAGGATGGTCGTTGGCGGCAAGTGCGTCGGCACGCTTTGGCAGTGCTCTTTCTTATGTAGAAGGAACTTCCTACAACGGTTATAGTTATTTCTTGGCTGCCGAAAAGAAATTCAATGAAAAACACTCATTAAATTTGGCAGTTTTTGGGGCACCGACCGTACGCAGTTTGCAATCCAACTCCACCCAAGAAGTTTACGACTTGATGGATAATCATTATTACAACTCCAATTGGGGTTGGTACAACGGCGAAAAACGAAATGCGCGTGTAAGGAACACCCACGAACCTGTCATTTTACTCACACACTACTACACACCTGAAAGTAATAAATTCCAGATTACCAGCACATTGTGTTCTACTTTCGGAAGAAGCAGCACCACGTCCCTTAATTGGGGAGATGTGCCGGATCCACGTCCCGACTACTACCGCAATCTACCCAGCTACTTTGCTGATGATCCAAATACCGAATTGGCTGCCTATTATACCAACGCTTGGTTGACCGACGAATCTTTCAGCCAAATCAATTGGGATAAAATGTACGAAATCAACCAAACCGCTGCTGCTATCGGAAATCGCGCACAATACATCGTTGAAAACAGAGTTATTGACCACGTGCAAATAGCAGGTGCTTCCAATATCGTTGCCAACCTGACCAACCATATCAAATTATCTGCCGGTATCGACATCAGAGGTTTCCAACAAAGAAACTACAAAACTATTAATGACCTTTTAGGCGGTTCTTATTGGTTGAACGAAGATAAATTTGCTGAAGACGAATCTCCCGACAACCCTGATTTATTATATGATGACTTAGATAATAAAGGTAAAGAATTGGGCGTTGGCGATAAATTCGGATACGACTATGCCTACAATGTTTATAAACAAAAATTATGGGCAATGACCAATTTTGCATACAACCACGTCGATTTCCATGTCGGTTTGAGCGGAACGGTAAGTGAAATATGGAGAACCGGTTATATGCGTAACGGACGTTTCCCCGATAATTCTCAAGGCAATTCCGAAATCAAAACTTTCCCTGATTTTGGCATCAAAGCAGGTATCACATATAAAGTCAATGGGCGTAACTATTTAGTATTGAATGCAATGTATCAAACTGTTGCCCCAAGTGTTTTGGAATCTTTCATCAGTCCAAGTATTCGTAACGACTACACCGAGGACTTGGTCAGTGAAAAGAATTTTGCAGCCGATTTTTCATATATTATGAGATATTCTATCGTAAAATTAAGATTATCAGGATATTATGCTAAATTTACAGATGTTACCGATTTATTCAGTTTCTATCACGATGATTATGGCAGTTACGTAAATTACTCAATGACCGGCATTGACAAAGAAAATATCGGTATGGAATTGGGATTGGAAGTGAAGTTAGGTTCCATGTTTGCTGTTGTTTTGGCAGGAAATATCGGTGATTATCGCTACACCAACCGTCCAAGTGTTACCATTACCGCTGATAATGGATATGACGTTTTGGGCAATGGCTCAGCCGAATATAAAGAAACCGTTTATTGGAAAAATTTCCACGTTGCCGGTACCCCTCAAATTGCAGGAACTTTAGGATTGAAATTCAATCATAAATATTGGTATGTCAACATCAATGCCAACTATTTCGACAAAATTTATTGTGATTTGAATCCTGAAAGAAGAACAAGCGAAGCGCGCGGAACCTTGGCGGAAAATTCAGAACTTTATCAATCTGTTATTGCGCAAGAAAAGCTAAAAGGACAATTTACCTTGGATGCTTCCGTAAGCAAATCATGGAAAGTGGGCAGAAACACCATCGGTTTCAACGCCAGCGTAACCAATCTTTTGAATAACAAGAACTTGGTTACCACAGCTTGGGAACAACGTCGTTTTGACTATTCTGAATATAATGTCAACAAATTCCCACCCAAATATTACTATGCTTTGGGAACGACTTTCTATGTAGGTATTACTTATACGTTTAACTAATCTTGAAAATTTATTGATTATGAATAATATAATAAAAGTAATAAAAAGCAGTATCATTGCCGGAATCATCATTTTGGCAACCTCATGCGAAAAAGATTTGGACGTAGCTCCTATGTTGACTTTCGATGGTCAAGCCAATATGACCATCGCCGAATTGTTGACCTATCACGATATTGGTTCTTTAGATTCATTCGATTCCATTCCTGCCGGTACTATTATCGAAGGGACTATCATTTCGAGTGATGAACATGGTAATTGTTATAAATACTTGAACATTCAAGATGCCACCGGTGGTATTCAGATCAAGGTGGACAATTCGTCATTGTATTACAAATACGGTATCGGACAACATGTATATGTAAAATGTGACGGTTTAGTCATTGGTGACTACCGCAAATGTGTTCAATTAGGATGGTGGGTTGATGGCGCGATGGCCGGTATTTCATCTTCCAAAGAGGGACAGTATATTTTCCGCGATGGCGAAGTAGGTGCTGAACCTGCCGCTACCGTCATCACTTCGAAAAATGATATTCAAGATAATCATTACAATTGCTTGGTTAAATTGGAAGATTGCTATTTTAAAGATGCAGGAACCACTACTTATGCCTCGGCTTCGTCAAGTGAAAGTCGCACCATTGTAATGGGAGACGGCACAGAAATTGTTTTAAGAACAAGCAATTATGCCGATTTTGCCCTCACCACGTTGCCCGAAGGAACGGGAAATATTTACGGCATTTTAACACGCTATAATACGACTCCTCAACTTATAATCCGCTCATTAGCTGATGTTAAGATCGTTAATGTTGCCCCCGTTTACAGCGTCAATTTCTCTCAAAACCCATTGTCTAACGGATGGACTAATTTAAAAACTTTGGGTGCTGACTGGAGATACATTAATTCTACTGTGTATGGACAACTTCTAACGATTTCGGGCGATGAAGACGGCAATGACAGCTGGTTGGTTTCACCTGCCATTAATCTTTCATCTTATCGAGATGTTACCCTTTCATTTACTCACCAAGTTGCTAACGTCAATACGCAAGAATTAAAATTGTACTATTCTACCACTTATTCCGGTGGTGCTATCGATATGAGTGAATGGACAGAAATTACAATTCCTAATTATCCTACCGGCTTCGCTGAAACCGATATACCTTTGGATAACAACATTATTTCCAATCCCAATTTGAGAATCGCCTATCGTTATGCAGCCAGTGGCGGGGAATGGAGTATCAAACGTATTGATTTTAAAACAATTGTTTTACAATAATTTATAATAGAATGAAAAATAAAACCAACATTTATTATTTATCAATTTTCATGATGGGTATGATGCTCATATTCAGTTCATGTAATAAAGAATATGATGCCCCTGAATTTGCAGCTCCCGAATATACCGGTGAACCTGCCAATAAGACAATTGCAGATATCATCGCTGTTTATAACAATGCCGGAGCAATGGATTCTATCTGTCATGCCGGCGAAACTTTCATCGTTAAAGCTACGGTAGTAAGTTCCGACGAAGGCGGCAATTTCTATAAAAATATCGTTTTGCAAGATGAAACCGGCGGTATTCAAATTCCTATCGACAAATCCGGCTTATACAACATTTATCCGGTTGGACAAACCGTGTACATTAATTGCCAAGGATTGGTGGTGGGTAATTACCACGGCGTTTACCAAATCGGTTGGATTTATCAAGGTGCCATCGGTCGTATCAATGGCGCATATATTGACCGCTATCTTTTCAAAGACGGACTTCCTGTAAATATTGATAATATGATTACCGATATTAACTCCGTAACCGACTTAAATACCACTAACGTGAGTAAAATTGTTCGTATCAGAAATTGCAAGTTCGCCGATGATGCCATCGGACAAACTTGGGCAACAGACGATTACACTACGAATCGCTCCATTGCTACCATTAATGGGGTTGCCGCATCCAATTTTGTAACTCGTACATCCAATTATGCCAAATTTAAAAAGCAGATTATTCCTTCCGGTGAAGGCGACTTGATAGGTATTTTATCCATCTACCAAAGCGGCAGTACAGATACGTATCAATTGATGCTCCGCACGATTGATGACGTAAAATCATTCGGTTCGTATCAAAATATTTATCCGATGACTTTCAATGCCAATTCGCTTACTTCCGGGGGCTGGTCATTTGTGGATATGGACGGCGATGGAACGACAAAATGGGAATTTAGAACTTTCCAAAATAAGAATTTTATGAACCACGATGGAGTTATAGATAATTGCGAAGATTGGCTGATCTCCCCCGAAATTCCGATTGCTACCGTTAGCGGAAGTACAATGTATATCGAACATTCCGTTGATATCAGCAATACGTTACAAGATTATTATAAAGTATATTACACTACTAATTATAATGGAAGTGTATCAGGAAGTGATTGGCATGAATTACCCGTTACCGTTTTCCCGACGGCTTTCGGCTTATCGAACGCTATCTCTATTTCCGATATTAATTCCAATTTCAGATTGGCATTCAAGTATAATAAAAGCAACTCTGCCAACGGCAATGCTTGGGCAATTAGCAGCATTCAATTCAATAAACTCATACAACATTAATCATAATAATGGACGTAACATTTAATACGATAGAAGAAGCAATTGAGGATTTTAAAAACGGAAAATTTCTAATCGTTGTCGATGATGAGGACCGTGAAAATGAAGGCGATTTTATTATTGCCGCTGAAAAAGTAACTCCCGAAAAGGTAAATTTTATGATGAGCCACGGGCGAGGTGTACTTTGCGCCCCGCTTAGCAGCCAGCGTTGTAAAGAGTTGGAATTGGATATGCAGGTATCCAACAACACCTCTCTACACGAAACGCCGTTTACCATTACGGTAGATTTGTTGGGACACGGATGCACCACTGGTGTTTCGATGCACGACCGCGCTTCCACCATTGTCGCATTATCCTCCCCCACTTCCGTTCCTTCCGCTTTTGGACGCCCCGGACACATCAACCCGCTCCGCGCTCGCGATGGCGGCGTTTTAGTACGTGCAGGCCATACCGAAGCCAGCATTGATTTGACAAAATTAGCCGGCATGCAACCCGCCGCTGCATTAATAGAAATCATTAATCCCGACGGCACAATGGCGCGCCTTCCCCAATTGATTGAAGTAGCTAAAAAACACAATATCAAGTTAATCAGTATTCAAGATTTAATTGCCTACCGCGTTAAAACCGAAACACTGATTCGAAAAGAACAAGAAGTCAATTTGCCAACACAATGGGGAACTTTCAAACTCATTGCCTACACACAATTGAATAACAATAACACTCATTTGGTACTCAAAAAAGGCGAATGGGAAAAAGACGAAGCCGTATTGGTACGCGTACACTCGTCGTGCGCTACGGGTGATATTTTCGGTTCATGCAAATGCGATTGCGGCGCACAACTCCACCGCTCAATGGCAATGGTCGAAAAAGAAGGAAAAGGAATGGTGATTTATATGAGTCAGGAAGGAAGAGGTATCGGTTTAGTTAATAAATTGAAAGCCTACCACTTGCAAGAAATGGGACGCGATACCGTGGAAGCCAATCTTGAATTGGGATTCCGTGCCGACGAACGCGACTATGGTGTTGGTGCTCAAATACTTCGCGACCAAAATGCTACCAAAGTCAGATTGATTACCAACAATCCCACCAAACGCGCCGGATTATTAGGACATGGCATTGAAATTATTGAAACCGTCCCTATCATTATTGAACCTAACGAAAATAATATCAATTATTTAAAGACTAAGCAAGATAAAATGGGGCATAATTTGCATTTAGAATAATGTCATTAAAACCCAAAATCTGTATTGCATTAAGTCTGCTGATTGGGTGCGTCTCGTGCCAAAAAACTTCTATTCAGCAGTTTACCAAAATCGCATTCGGTACTTATTATTCAATTACTTACATCGGCGAAGAAAACGAGCAATTGCCCTCAAAGGTAGATTCTGTATTAGCTACCATTAATCAGAATTTTTCCATTTTTGATACTACATCATTAGTTTCAAGGATCAACAGAAACGAACAATCCTCTTTAAACAGCGATTTCGTTTATCTTTTCAATTTATCGAAGCAGATTAGTGAAAAGACGAATGGTGCTTTTGACATTACGGCAGGACCTTTAGTGAACATGTGGGGATTTGGAAAAAACGGCGAACAAGTGCCGCCGAAAAAAGGGCAAATCGATTCGCTTTTGACATTTGTTGGATTTCATAAAGTGAGAATTGAAAATAACCAATTATTGAAGGAAGACGCGCGTATTGCACTTGATTTCAACGCTATAGCCAAAGGATACGCAGTAGATAAAATCAGTAAATTGCTGGCAGATGCAGGTTACAGCAATTACATTGTGGATATTGGCGGGGAGGTAGTAAGCCGAGGCAATAAAGGCAAAAATATTTCGTGGCGAGTAGGAATACAGATTCCGACAGAAAGTAAAGATGGCATCATTGAAAGTGATTATACGTTTGAATTGGGCGACAGAGCGATAGCTACAAGTGGAAATTATCGCAATTACAAGGAGGAGAATGGAATTCGATATTCGCATATTATCAATCCGCAAACGGGTTATTCGGAAAAATCTTCTCTCCTCAGTGTGTCGGTAATCGCCAACGATTGCGCCACGGCTGATGCTTATGCAACAGCGTTTATGGTACTGGGAATAGAGAAATCTATGCAGATTTTATCCCAAAATTCTACCATTGCCGCTCATTTCATTTACTATGAAAATGGAAATTTCCGATACAAACAGACTGTAAACTTCCCAAAATCAACGTTTTAAGTTCAATAAAAAATATATTTATTTTTATTGAATAAGAACTAAAAAAAGCGTATCTTTGCAACCTCAAAATCGGGATATAGCGTAGTCCGGTTATCGCGCCTGCTTTGGGAGCAGGAGGT
>CAYYHC010000019.1:0-5005 GCA_964471715.1 uncultured Lentimicrobiaceae bacterium
CATCAAAATTGATGGTGGTGAAGCCAAGTTCATCGATTTTAAACTTAATTGCTCTGCAGGGGCACAAGGACTTGACGTTGTTGAAATTGTTTATGTTGATCCCGTATTCAAAGCCGACAACTTGAAATCATCTACAACAATGAACGTAGATGATGTTCGTAAAGTTCCCGGTAATTCAATCACAGGTGCCTTGGCAAGTTCTGCCAGTGTTGTATCTATCGACGGTTCAATGACAAGTGTGCGTGGTCAACGTGCCGATGGTCAAAAAACAATGGTCGATGGTATGGTAATGAGAGGAACCGGCGGAGTTTCAATGGCTTCTATCGAACAAGTCGAATTAATTCAAGGTGGTATTCCTGCTGAATATGGCGATGGTACCAGCTTTACCGTTATCACTACAAAAGGTATCTCTAAAGATATGCACGGTTCGGTAGAATTAATGGGTTCTTTGGAAGGATATAATAATTTCTTCGGTGCCGTTTCTTTAACCGGTCCACTCTTGAAAGGTAAAAAAGCAGGACAACCCGCTCGTATCGGTTATTTAATCACCGGCGACGTTTCATACGATAAAGATGCTCAACCTGCTCAAGGTGGTACTTGGAGAGCTACCGACGAAGCAATCAATTACTTAATTCAAAACCCGATCCGCTATAGCCCAACCAGCTTCGGTGCTAACTACACCAGCGGCGAATATCTGACAGAAGAATCTTTCAAGAAACAACGCGTCAGAGATAATGCCAACCAATGGAACTATTTAGTTCAAGGTAAATTGGATTTCTCGTTGGGAAAAGATAATAACATTGACTTATCCATTGGCGGTATGTATGAATTTACCCGTGTAAGAAATTGGAGCGTTAGCTCAGCTTTGTTCAATGCACAAAACAATTCACAAACGCAAAATACCACTTGGCGTGTTAATGCAAAATTAAATCATAGAATCAAAGTCGATACAAGTTCAGTATTTGATAATATAATGTATAATATAAATATTAATTATACTAAGGTTAATCAATGGACAAAAGATATCAACCATAAAGATAATTATTTCAACTATGGTCATATCGGTTATTATAAAACAACCAAAGCCCAATCTTTCAGAAGAGATTCAATCACTATCGACGGAATCACTTATTATGATATGAATATATATCAAGGAGATTATGACTCTTTGGTTGAATTTAGCGCAATGCCGTTTGGTAGTACCGATGAATCACTTATCACTAATCCTGATTTGGTTCCTTATGTTACTAATTTTACAAATAATTATACTCCAAGCCTTATCTATGATTATTTTGGAGAAGGCTATCCTTACAATACAACATTATACCAACAATTCGGTGCATTGTTGAATGGTGAAACTCCTACAAGTCCTTATAGCTTGTTTACTGCCCCCGGCGCAGTATATAATGGATTCTCCCGTTCTGAAGAACAACAAATAGGTGCTAAAGCAAGTTTGTCCATGGCAATCGGAGACCACGATATTAAATTGGGATACGTGTTTGAGAAAAGAACCGCCCGCGGTTTTAGTATCAGTCCGGTAAACTTATGGACATTGATGCGTGCAAGTGCAAACGCTCATATTACTCAGCTCGATGAAGATAATCCTTATATCGTTGGTGAAGATGTTGTTATGTACGATATTCTTTTTGATGCAGATAAACAAACCAACTTCGACAGAAACTTACGTAATTCTTTAGGATTGAATCCTAATGGTACCGATTGGATTGATATCGATAATATGTCACCCGATGCTTTCAATATTAATATGTTCTCTGCTGAAGAATTGTTTAACGGCGGTTCAAGTTTAATTACCTATTATGGTTATGATTATACAGGAACGAAAGCGTATAGCAAAAAAACAGACATCAAAGATTTCTTTACGAATGAAGATGAAAACGGAAACAAAACATACCATATCGGTGCTTATGAACCAATTTATATGGCAATGTATATCCAAGATAAATTCACTATTCAAACCTTATTGTTCAATATCGGTTTACGTGTGGACAGATTTGATGCAAACCAATCCGTATTAGCTGACCCATACTTATTCAGAGCATCTGAAACCGTTGGTGATGTAAGAGGAAGTTTCAATAATATTCCTTCAAACGCACAAGATGATTGGGTTGTTTATGTTAATCAATTGGATAAAACATTAGATCCTCAAAATTCAAATATTGTCGCTTATCGTAGCGGACATACTTGGTACAATGCAGCCGGACAAGAAGTTACCGACCCATCTACCGTTTTAGGTGCTACCGGTGGTCCTATCTTGAAAAAAGCTTTGCCTGCCGCTAACGAAGAACAACTTGTTTCAAAAGTTGACTATGACGCCTTTGCAGATTATGAACCACAATGGTCTATTATGCCTCGTCTTTCTTTCTCTTTCCCTGTTTCTACAAAATCTTTATTCTATGCTCACTACAATATCATTACTTCTCGTCCTACTAACTTACAATTGGAACCTATCAGCTACTTGTGGATCGAAAAATTAGGATCGAATTCTAATAATACAATTAATAACCCTAACTTGAAACCTCAAAAAAGTATTGACTATGAAATCGGTTTCCGTCAAGCTATCGGTGAAAACTCTGCAATTAGTTTAGCCGCTTACTATTCGGAAAAACGTGACCAAATTCAAGCTTATCGTTATACAGGCGCATATCCTTCTACCTATTATTCTTTTGATAATATCGACTTCGGTACAGTTCAAGGTTTTACAATCAGCTACGACATGCGAAGAACCAAAAACGTTACCCTTCGTGCAAGTTACACCTTACAATTTGCTAAAGGTACCGGTTCTTCCGAAACTTCAGGCTTGTCTATTATTGCAAACGGACAACCTAACTTGAGAACTTTATCCAATTTGAGCTTCGACCAAAGACACAGAATCAGTGCGAACATTGATTACCGTTTTGGCTATGGTGTTGACTATAATGGTCCTAAATCTAAAAGAGAAAAAGATGGTAAATTGAAAGAAACCAATATTTTTGAAAATATGGGTATTAATATCAATTTCTCCGCCGGTTCAGGTATGCCTTATACCCGTTCAAGCAAACCTTACTCTATTTATGTAAGTGGAACAAAAAGCCAACTTTCGGGAACTATCAACGGTTCTAATATGCCTTGGATTTACCAATGTGATATTCGTATAGACAAAACTTTCGTTTTGAACATGAAAAAAGATGACAAAGGAAATCCTACTAAAAAAGCCTTTTTAAATGTCTATTTGGAAGTGATGAATCTTTTCAATTTCAAAAATGTAATTTATGTCTATGAATATACAGGAAATGCTGATGATGATGGTTATTTGTCTTCTTCAGAATACCAACAACAAATCAATTCTCAAGTTAATGTAGCTTCTTATAGCAACTATTACAGAATGAGAATGACTGATCCTTATAACTATACTATGCCAACCCGTGTACATTTAGGTATTCAATTTACTTTTTAATCAACCATAGCAAAAAAATATCAAGAAAATGAAAAATATAAATAAGATTTTAATTTTAGTAGCATTGTTGATCATGTCAGCTTCTGTTTATGCTGCCAAGAGTAAGGGGGTGATTAGCAGACCACAGCCGCGTGCTGCTTCTACTTGTTTGCCCGCAACTAACTCTAATGAGTTGACAGTTAATAATGTCAGAGCCTATTTGGAAACTAATGGTACCATGTGGTTCGATGAAATTGCAGAATATGAAGTACCCTCCGGCTCCGGAAAAACTTCAATGTTTGCGGCAGCTCTTTGGATCGGTGGAAAAGATGTCAACGATCAGTTGAAATTGGCTGCCGTTCGTTTTCGCCAAATCGGTGATGACTTTTGGACAGGTCCCCTTACTTTAAATGGTGCTTCCGTTACTCAACAAACTTGTGCCGCTTATGACAAGCACTTCAAAATTACGCGTGCTGAAGTTGAAAACCATATCAATAATTGGATGAACGCTGATTATGTAATGCCGAATAGTATTCGTGATTGGCCTGCCCATCCGGTTGATTTATCTGCAGGTCAGTCTTATTACTTGGCTCCATTCTTTGATAATGACGAAGATGGAGAGTATAATCCTGCTAATGGTGACTACCCATATTATGATATTAATAATGATTTGTGTCCATGGACTACCGCTAACAGAGCTTTGGCTGCAGCAGGAAATCTTCCCAAAACTCCTGAAGAAAGAAACGGTATCTCTTCCGGTATGGTTTACGCTGACCACGTTTTGAAAGGTGATGCAACATTGTATTGGATTTTTAATGATAAAGGTGGTGCTCACACAGAATCTCAAGGTGAACCTATCGGTTTGGAAATCCGTGCTCAAGCCTTTGGTTTCGCTACCAATGACGATTTGAATAATATGACTTTCTACTCTTATGAAATCATCAACCGTTCTACCTACGATTTAACTCAAACTTTCTTCTCTCAATGGGTTGACCCCGATTTAGGTTACGCTGACGATGATTATGTCGGTTGTGATGTGGCTCGCGGTTTAGGTTATTGCTACAATGGTACGAATGTCGATGGTCAAGGTCTTCAACAACATTATGGTGCTCAACCGCCTGCGGTTGGTGTTGACTTCTTCCAAGGACCTTATTTGGATCCCGATGGTTATGACAACCCATCTTTTAATGGTAACGGAGATTTCGGTCCATCTTTATATGGTGATTGCCGTGTTGTTTCTGATGATGGTACTTTAGTTCCTTTTACTTGGAAACCGGATCCGGAAAATTATCCAGATTCTCTTATCGTGGATTCAATGGTATTGGTTAGAGCAGAAGCCATCAATGGTGTTAACTTCGGTGATGGTATTACAGATAATGAACGTTTTGGTATGAGACGTTTCGTTTATCACAATAATGACGCATCTGTTGTAGGTGACCCTGATGTAGCTTTTGAATATTATAACATGTTAAAAGGTTATTGGAAAGATAATTTAAAAATGAAATATGGTGCGAATGCTCACCCTACCAATGGTGCTACCGGCCCTGAATGCGACTTTATGTTCCCCGGTAT
>CAYYHC010000019.1:5015-15205 GCA_964471715.1 uncultured Lentimicrobiaceae bacterium
CAGACCCTTGTAATTGGGGTACCGCCGGTGTAGATCCAAGTATATCTTCTTATGGTGATGGTGGTTGGACTGAAGCCAATGTTGGTAATGCTCCGGCAGACCGTCGTTTCATGCAATCTGCAGGACCTTTCACACTGAAAGCCGGTGCCGTTAACTACATTACTGTTGGTATTCCTTGGGCAAGAGCCGTCTCCGGTGGTGCTCAAGCTTCCGTTGATGCTTTAAAAGTTGCCGATGATAAATGTCAAGCCTTGTTTGAAAATTGTTTTAAAGTATTGGATGGACCGGATGCTCCGGATGTTACTATTGAAGAATTAAACAATCAGCTTGTTATCTATTTAACCAACGCTCAAGGTGAAAGCAATAACTATACCACTACGAATGAAGATTATAGTGAAGAAGATCCTTCTATCCCTGCTGCTATGGTTCAAGAAACATTTTCCACAGTTGTAGATACTATTAATTGTACAATTGATGGAATTGATACCGTTATATATTCTACTCACCAAGAATCTACAATTACTGAAGTGGAAACTGACAGAAAATATAAATTTGAAGGATACTTGATTTATCAATGTTTTGATGGAAATGTTAGTGTTACAGATATCGGTAACCAAAACAAAGTCAGATTGGTTGCTCAATGTGATATTCAAAATGGTGTTGGTCAATTGGTTAATTGGGTTTATGATGATGCAATCGGTACTTCTGCTCCTCAAGAAATGGTCAATGGTGAAGATCGTGGCGTTAGACACTCTTTCTTGATTACTGAAGATAAGTTTGCTACCAATTCCACATCTTTAATTAATCATAAACAATATTATTACTTGGTTTTAGCTTATGCTTATAATAACTATAAACAGTATTCTATTGATGATTTAACAGGCAATGGTTTGGATGGTCAAAAAACTACCTTCTTGGCCGGTAGAAGAAATATCGGAGATAAAGAGAATGGTAATGGTCCTTATGTTGGTATTCCTCACGATCCCACTCCTGAAAACGGCGGTACGGTTGTCAATTCTCAATATGGTACTCAACCAATGATTACCCGTGTTGAAGGTCAAGGCAATGGTGGATACTATTTGGATATGACAGATGAATGCAGAAGTCAAATTCTTCAAAACAACAAAATTGATAGAATTACTTATAAAAACAATTATGGTCCATTGAATATTAAAGTTTTCAATCCTCTGAAAGTTCAACCTTATGACTATGTAATTAAATTTGTTGAAAATGGTACTGATGTTAGTGATAGTACTAATTGGATTCTTGAAGTTAATGATGCAAATGGCAATGTCGTTGAAGAAATTAGTTCCGAATATGCTATTAAGGTTAATAATGAACAATTATTATTGAACCATGGCCTTTCGATTTGTATTCAAAACTCTCCATTCAAAATTCATCAAGAAAATATTGAGGACTATGTTATGAATAGTTTGGGTGGTATGACTTATCAGAACAAATGTAAATTTGCGCAAGTTGATTTAATTGGTTCATCCATTACTTATGGCGACGAAGCACATCCTTGGTTGTCAGGTGTAACTGATATGGAAGGTGATTTTCCGGCGAATTGGATCAGAAGTGGTCAACAGTCTGCCGGTGCTTGGGATGAAGCTCTTGGAACTCAAGATGGTGTCGAAGATGAATATTTTAAATGGAAAACGGAAGACTACTTTATGCTTATTAAATCCACTACCCTAAATCCAAGTGGTTGGTCCACTCGTGCTTGGAAAGATCCTCTTGGACAATTTGAAGGTGTTGTTGGTGGTACATGGGCTCCGTACCAATTGAGTTCTCCTTATTATGGTGGACCACAAGCAAAATATGTTACTCCTGATGTACTTGCCGAAAATCAACCGTCCCCATTCTATTATGATTTTACTATGTTGGCAAATTCTAATTATAATCCCGGATACAGCCAAGCATTAACTAATCTATATTCTGTAGATATCGTTCTTACACCCGATAAAACAAAATGGTCTCGTTGTATCGTTTTGGAATCTTGCGACGACAGAACCAAATCGGTTGGACACGCTGCTTGCCACGAACCTCGTAAACAAGCATCTGTTGACAAAAATGGTAATCCTGATGGTACAGGTGACGGTATGGGTTGGTTCCCCGGTTACGCTATTAATGTGGAAACTGGTGAAAGACTAAATATTATGTTCTCTGAAAACTCATCCGATACTGCCAATAATGGTAATGATATGATTTTTAATCCGACTTCTGTTTATGCTTATGATGGTCAGGGTGAAGAATTAAATGAAGCTACTTACAATTACATTTTCTCCAATTATATGGGACAAAGTGAATTATATTCTCTTCCTGTATGGGGTGGTAAACATTTTGTTTATGTTGTTGGTAGTGCCGGTAGTACTTGGTCTTTATTCTATAGAAGTGCTTCTGCAGAAAGAAATTATGACCAACGTTACGATTGTGGCGCTTACGACGAATGTGCATGGTTAAAATCAAAATTTGATAATGAAATTACCAATAAAACTGATTTAGACAATAAAGACAGAAAGAAAAGCAAAATGCAACTTTTCAATAACGTAATGTGGACAAGCATTCCTATGATGAATAAATTGGAAGAAAAATATTGGTTGTCAAGCGAAGCCACTGTTAAGATTCGTGTTACACGTCCTTATATGAGATATTCTTCCGGTGTTGGATTCGGTCCTGAAGTTACTGAAAATGATAACTTCCCGATGTATAGTTTTACTACTCGCAATATTGCCGTTCAAACAAGTGTAGCGGATGTTGCTGAAAGCATTTTGGATAAAATTAATATTGTTCCAAATCCGTATTACGGCTATTCTACTTATGAATCTACTGCGCTTGAAACGTATGTGAAATTCGTTAACCTTCCGGAATGTATAGAAAATGGAGTCAAAAAGGAGATTACAATTTCTATCTATACCGTTAATGGTATTCTTGTAAGAAAATTGACGAATGGTAATAGTAATACGTATGTTACTTGGGATTTAAAGAATTCTGCTAATATTCCTATTGCCAGTGGCGTTTATGTTGTTCACGTAAATGCACCGGGTATAGGTGAAAGAACGTTGAAATTCTTTGCTGCGATGAGACCAACTGACGTAAATGCTTTCTAAAATTATTAATTTGTAAAAAAAAATGACTATGAATAGATTATACAAAACATTAATAATTTGCACTTTGATCGGCATCTTTACTGCAATATCAGTGAACTTGTATGCCGGAAATAGAGACCGTTCAGGTCAGGCCGGTGCACAACATCTTTTAATCGACCCTTGGGCTCGTTCTACCGGTTGGGGAACTGCCGGTGTGGCTGAAATCAGAGGATTGGAAGCTGTTTATTCCAATATTGCCGGTATGGCTTTCGTCAATAAAACCGAAATCGGTTTTTCTCATACTCAATATTTGGTTGGCGGTTCCGGTATTCAAATCAACTCTTTCGGTTTGGCTCAAGCTTTACGCTTTAAAAATAAAGAAACTGAGCAAATTAGAGATTTCGGTGTGATAGGTATCACTTTCTTCTCTATGGGGTTCGGTGATATTGACATTACTACCACCGCTCAACCTGAAGGCGGTATGGGTACTTTTTCTCCGAAATTAACTTACATCGGTATTCATTATGCAAAAAAGTTCAACCAATATATCTATGGTGGTGCTTCTGTAAAAATTATAACCGAGACAGGTGCTCCTGATGCAAAAGCTTCCGGCTTTGCAATTGACGCAGGTGTTCAATATTTAACCGGTCCCTTCAAAAACTTTAAAATCGGTATCACTTTGAAAAATATCGGTACTCCTATGAGTTATTCAGGTGACGGTTTGGCTATACGTGGTGTCGTTAATAGTGCTTCTCACGAAATGACGGTTGAACAACGCTCTGCAGAATACGAAATGCCGGCAATGTTGGTCTTGGGTCTTTCATACGATTTTCTTATTTGGGGTAAAGATTATGCCTCTATGACCAAACAAGAAAAAATGGACGAATTACTTACCCGTGATGACGCTGCTCATAGAATCACTCTCGCAGGTGCTTTTACTGCTAATTCTTTCTCTCGCGATATTTTTACCGTAGGTCTTGAATATGCTTTCGGTCACATTTTTATGGTGCGCGCCGGCTACAACCTCGAAGGTGGAATGTGGAAACCTGAAACTTGTACTACTTGGTATTCCGGTCCTTCTTTGGGTGCTACTTTTGGTATTCCTCTTCAAAAGAAAGGAAAAGGAAACTCTCGCATCTTCTTAGATTACTCTTATCGCTTTACAAATAAATGGGGTGGTAATCATTGTGTTGGCTTGAAATTGGCACTCTAATAGATATTAACCCTCTTCTTATAAATAAACTAAAGAGGCTCTCGTAGCCTCTTTAGTATTGTTTTATTTAATAACAAACAATTACATTATGAGTGAAATAAAGTATTATACTGCTGATAGTTTAGCTGCCCTTAAAGCTGAATTGTTGCAATTAGAAACAGTTGAACGTCCACGTATTTCTGCTATGATTGCCGAAGCACGTGATAAAGGTGATTTGTCAGAAAATGCCGAATATGACTCCGCAAAAGAAGCTCAAGGCCTTTTGGAAATGAAAATTGCCAAGATGCAAGCACTTATCGCCAATGCTCGTATTCTTGATGAGTCAAAATTGGACACCTCTAAAGTACTTATTTATTCAATTGTTACCGTAAAAAATTTGAGTAAAAATGTTCAAATGGTTTTTACGATTGTTCCTGAATCGGAAGCCGATTTTAAATTAGGCAAGATTTCTGTGACTTCACCAATTGCTAAAGGATTGTTGGGTAAGAAAAAAGGTGAAATCGCTGAAGTTAATGCCCCTGTCGGCCTTTTAAAATTTGAAATATTGAAAATTGAAAGATAATGGACACCATTTTTACAAAAATTATTAAAGGTGAAATACCTTGCTATAAAATAGCAGAAAATGAAGACTTTTTTGCTTTTTTGGATATTAATCCCTTAGCACCCGGTCACACTTTGGTCGTTCCAAAGTTACAAAATGACTATATCTTTGATATGGATGACCAATTATTGTCCAAAATGATGGTTTTTGCAAAAAAAATAGCTCTTGCCATTCAACAAAATGTGTCCTGCATCCGCATTGGCGTTGCCGTTATCGGTATAGAAGTGCCTCACACTCACATTCATTTGGTGCCAATCAATAGAGTAGGAGACCTTAATTTTGCTAATCCAAAATGTAAACTTACAGAACAGGAATTTATAGATATTGCTTCTAAAATTTCCTCCTCTGTTCAATTATAATTATTATGAAGCAAATTTGCGATAGTCAGATTCTTATTCTTCAGATGGTAAAACCTGACATTACCAAAAAGTATTATGAAATTTCTATTGGTAATGATTTGTATGCTTCCGTTGATGTTATTTATGGAAAGGGATCATTGGCACGTATAGAAACCGCCACCGGTGTGTTTTCTATCAAACGTCAGGGTTTTTTTATACCTTATGTTACTCTTCGTAAAGACAAATTAGAAACCGATATTGCAGTTGCTCAATTGGATTTAAAAGGGAAAACTTCTTTTTCATTTGATGGTTATACCTACTCTTTTAAAATCCTTAATTTGTGGAAAAATCAGTGGGGTTGGGTAAATGACAAAAATAAATGTATTGTCAAATACAAACTGACCGCTTCCGGTACCATGCGAGGAGATGTGGAAATTTCTCGCGACTTTTTGTATTTGCCTAATTTGGAAATAATGATTGCCATCGGTGCCTATTTTCTTTTTCAAATCGAAGATGAATTAATCCGAATGGCTGGTTATAATATCGATTCTTTGTAATAAATTATTATTGTTGTCGTTCTTTAAATATATTTTTCCTGTATGAAAACGATTTCACAATTGCAAGAAATTGCCGCACAAGTACGTAGAGACATCATTCGAATGGTTTATAATGCTCAATCCGGTCACCCCGGCGGCTCTTTGGGTTGCACGGATTTATTGACCGCCCTCTATTTTGAAGTAATGTGCATTGACCCCGATCATTTTACACAAAATGGAAATGGTGAAGATATGTTCTTTTTATCCAATGGACATATTTCCCCTCTTCTTTACAGTGTGATGGCTCATCGTGGCTATTTTCCCGTTAGTGAATTGGCAACCTTTAGAAAGATCGGCACTCGTTTACAAGGTCATCCGACCCCCGTCGAAAATTTACCCGGTCTTCGTATCGCCTCAGGCTCGCTTGGGCAAGGTCTGTCTGTTGCCATCGGCGCCGCTATCGCCAAAAAAAATAACCACGACGACAAAATCGTATATGTCCTTACCGGAGATGGCGAATTACAGGAAGGTCAGGCTTGGGAAGCCTTTATGTTTGCCGGTGCCAAAAAAATAGATAATTTAATAGCGATTATTGACCATAATAAAAAACAAATTGATGGTCCGACCGACGCAGTTTTATCGTTAGGCTCATTAAAGGCTAAATTGGACGCTTTTAATTGGGAAGTTATAGAAATAGACGGAAATAATATGAACGACGTCTTAAACGGGCTTAAAATCGCTCAAAAAAAACTAAATCACGAAAAACCGGTCGTTATTATCATGAAAACCGAAATGGGGATGGGCGTGGATTTCATGATGGGAACTCACAAATGGCACGGAACACCTCCGAACGAAGAACAAATGTTAAAAGCATTGGCGCAACTTCTTCAAACAACCATCGGAGATTTTTAATAAATTTGTCGTGAAATTACCCTTTTTCAGGTCATCTTCTCGTTCTTTTGAATTTCCTTTTTTCAAAATCATTTCCGGTTATCTGATCAAGAAATTTGTATCACCCTTTTTTCTCACTTTTTTCCTTGCATTATTAATCATATTAATGCAATTTTTGTGGAAATATGTGGACGATTTGGTCGGAAAGGGCTTGGAATGGTACTTGATTTTGCAACTCCTTTTCTATGCCTCCGCTACTTTCGTTTCTATGGCTTTGCCTCTCGCCGTTTTACTCTCCTCCTTGATGACATTCGGGAATTTAGGCGAAAGATATGAAATTGTAGCCCTTAAATCTGCCGGTATTTCTATAATATCATTGATGAAACCATTGGCTTTTATCTCCCTTTTAATTGCCTTGTTTTCGTTTTGGTTTTCTGATAACGTCTTGCCTTATGCCAACATTAAATTGAAGACGCTTTTGTACGAAATTCGTGAGCAAAAACCTGCTCTGTCTATCCCTGAGGGCACTTTTTATGACGAATTTGGAGATTATACCATCAGAATAGGCAAAAAATATAGAGACAATGAAAATATTGAAGATGTCCTTTTATATGATCATTCTAAAAGACAAGGAAATATTACCGCTACTTATGCTCAAAGAGGGAGAATGACCGTTACACCTGAAAAAGATTATTTTATTTTGACCCTTTATGATGGTTACTATTGGGACGAGAGCAGAAATCAGAATAGCACTCATGCGCAATATCCCCTTTTCTTTTTGAAATTTAAAACACAATACATTAAAATGGATCTCTCTCCATTTCAAATGCAAAAGACAGATGAATCTTTTTTTAAATCAAGTAGTAAATCTTTGAAACAGAAAGAAATAGAAGTTAAAATAGATACAATGCAACAACAATTACAAGAGTCTTTGGAACGCATTTCACTACGCTTTTTTGACCAAACCTACTTTTTTTCGACAAATGTGCTGGAGGATTCTACCTTTAAAATAAATTCTTCAATGCCGATTTCTAACTATACTTTAAACTCATTGCCTAAAGATGAGCAATTGAGAATATTGGATTTTGCTCGACAAAAAACACTCAATTTTATGGATAACATCGATCCCTCGTTTAATATTTATGAAATGGATCAACAAAATATTTATCTCTACCAAATTGAATGGCATCGCAAAATTGTACTCTCTTTGGCTTGTTTCTTTTTCTTTTTTTTGGGAGCTCCATTAGGAACAATTATTCGAAAAGGAGGCACCGGAATACCTTTGGTAATCACCGTCGTCTTTTTTGCTTTCTACTTTGTCTTTTCGATTATTGGTGAAAAAATGGCTAAAAGTGCTGAACTTCCTGTGTGGTTCGGGATGTGGTTCTCCTCTTTTGTCATTATTCCGATAGGTATATTTCTTACCTACAAAGCCGCTACCGATTCTACTATGATGTCGTGGGATACTTATAATAATGCCTTTAAAAAATTGAAAGCGTTCTTTAAGAAAAAATGAAAATATTACAACTTTGTCATAAATCACCCTATCCTCCTATCGATGGTGGAACAATTGCAATGAATAATATTACGCAAGGTCTTCTTAATGAAGGACATGATGTAAAGGTTATCGCTGTTGAAACGCCAAAACATCCTGTTAATTGGCAAAAAATCCCCGATGAGTATCGTCAAAAAGTCGAATTTTCAACAGTCTATATTGATACAACCGTTACGGTTATGGGTGCACTGAAAACGTTGTTTACCAATAAATCTTATCAGGTTCAACGCTTCTATTCCAAAAATTTTGTACTTGCGTTGAGAAAAATATTGACGGAACAGACATTCGATATCGTTCAATTGGAATCCGTTTTTATGGCTCCCTATATTGATGAAATTCGCCATTATTCTAATGCTAAAATAGTGTTGAGAACCCATAATATTGAGCATCTTATCTGGGAAAGAAGAATCAAAAATGAACGAAATCTTTTTAAAAAGTTGGCATTTCTTTATTTTACAAGACAATTGCGAAATTATGAATGCTCTTTGGATAAAAAAATAGATGCCTTCATTGCTATATCAGAGCCTGATTATCAGTTCTTTATTAATCAATATACAGACGTGAAAGGTACCGTAATTCCTTTTGGCGTGGATTTGGATAACTACGAAATTGAAGATGATTATATTCCATCCGAAAAACCTGAACTTTTTCATGTTGGAAGTATGAATTGGCACCCTAATATTGAAGGAATTGAATGGTTTTTAGAGGAAATTTGGGACAATATTCTGGAAAAATATCCTGAAATTTCATTTACTGTTGCCGGGCGTGATATCCCTGAACAATTCCTAAAAAAGAGTGTTCCTAATTTAATCGTCGCCGGAGAAGTACCTGATGCCAACGACTTTATGCTTTCAAAAGACATTATGATCGTTCCTCTTTTGTCGGGAAGTGGTGTCAGAGTGAAAATTATTGAGGGAATGGCACTTGGAAAAGTGATTATTACAACATCAATTGGGGCGGAAGGATTGATGGTCGAAAACGGCAAGAATATTCTGATCGCCGATACGCCTGAAGAATTTGTGGCGGCCATAGATAAATGTGTAAAAACGCCTGATTTATGTACAATTATTGGCGAAAATGCACGTAACTTTGTTGCATTACATCACAATAATGAATTGATAACCAAAAAATTAATTGATTTCTATCAAACATTATCATAGAAAAACAGAAAATGTACCCTTACAAATATTTATCTCAAATCAATTCTCCGGAAGATCTTCGTAAACTTAAAGTGACCGAATTGCCCGAACTTTGTGCCGAATTGCGCGATTATATCATCACGGAAACAGCTGAAAACCCCGGACATCTTGGCGCAAGTTTGGGAACCATCGAACTGACCGTAGCCATTCACTACGTGTTTCATACTCCGGATGATAAGTTGGTTTGGGATGTGGGACACCAGGCTTATTGCCACAAAATACTGACCGGAAGAAAAGAACAATTTCAAACCAATCGTAAATATCACGGAATTAGTGGCTTCCCCAAAATGGATGAAAGTGAGTACGATGCGTTTGGGACAGGTCACTCATCAACTTCCGTCTCCGCCGTTTTAGGTATGGCGGTAGCGGCGAAATTGGATGGCGACCATTCTCGCAATTTTATCGCAGTCATTGGCGATGGTGCTATTGGCGGCGGTATGGCTTTCGAAGCACTGAATCACGCCTCTGAAACCAAAGCAAATGTACTCATCATTTTGAATGATAATAAGATAGCTATCGACAAAAACGTGGGCGCAATGAGTCGATACTTGTTACATATCACCTCTTCGCCTACTTATAATCGTGCTAAAAACCAACTTTGGGATCTCCTTTCACAAAACAAACCGATACATAATCGCATCACTCGTTTCTTTAGCAAGGTCGGGAATACACTCAAAGGGTACATTTTGCGCGGAAGCAATCTGTTTCAGGCGTTGGGATTTCGTTACTTCGGACCTGTCGACGGACATAATATAATAGCATTGGTTA
>CAYYHC010000019.1:15215-19947 GCA_964471715.1 uncultured Lentimicrobiaceae bacterium
TCACGACGTTATCCATTTGGTAAAGACATTGCACGACTTACAACCACTAACGGGTGCTAAGTTACTTCACGTCATTACCGTGAAAGGAAAAGGGTTGCGCTTGGCGGAAGAAGACCAAACAACTTACCACGCACCCGGAAAATTTGACCCCGATACGGGAGAAATTCTGAAAACAACTTCCGGTAATAACCCGCCAAAATATCAACAAGTTTTTGGCGAAACAGTCTTGGAATTGGCAAAAATGGACAAAAAAGTGGTCGGAATTACCCCCGCAATGGCAACCGGTTGCTCTTTGACTTTGATGAATGAAGTATTTCCCGACCGTGTTTTTGATGTCGGAATTGCTGAACAACATGCAGTTACTTTTGCTGCAGGAATGGCTACACAAGGTTACATTCCATTTTGTAATATTTACTCTACCTTTTTACAAAGAGCTTATGATCAGGTTATTCACGATGTCGCCTTGCAAAAATTGCCCGTTATTCTTTGCGTGGACCGTGCCGGAATTGTAGGTGAGGATGGTGCCACACATCAAGGACTTTTTGACATGGCTTTCCTACGCGCCGTTCCCAATTTGATTATTGCTTCTCCTTTGAATATCAAGGATTTAAGAAATCTACTATACACTGCTTACAAACACAGAGATTGGCCTTTCGCTATTCGTTATCCACGGGGAAAAGGGGAGTTTTTGGATTGGAAACAAAATTTTGAAGAAATTCCAATCGGAAAAGCAAATCTTCTTCAATCGGGTGAAAAAATTGCCGTTCTTTCCATCGGCAGTATCGGTAATAATGTTACTAAAGCGATTGAAATATTGCATAATATTCATTGTAATCCGGCGCATATCGATATGCGATTTTTAGCTCCTTTAGATGAAGAAATTCTACATCATATTGTTAAACAATACGATATCCTCGTTACAGTAGAAGATGGCACCATTAATGGCGGACTTTTTTCGGCGGTGTCGGAATTTTGCGAACAACATAATTATCACAATCAAATTTCGCCCATCGCTGTACCGAATCGTTTTGTGGATCACGGCGATGTGAAGTCTTTATACCATGAATTACAGTTTGATGCAGAGGGAATTGCAGAGCATATTAAATCGTTGATAAAATAAGTTTAAGAAACAGATTTTCATATCCGATTTTTTTATATCTTTGCCCCGTTTTTATTCGAATAGACAATTAAAATATGAAAATTAAGAATCATTTTTTTGTTTTTTTATTAATCGTGCTATCTTTAATTCTCTGCGATGCCTGTAAGAAAACAAAACCGGTACAAGAAAACATCGGAGTTGAGGATTATCCGATTATTACCATTGCAGATTCATTTTCTTTAAATAAAGAAACAAAGTTATATCCTTTATCGGAAGATTTTATCAAAAATTTTTTGGTAAACATTGATAATTATCAGGGAACCAAACGAATAATGAATTATGAAATTCCCACTGATTGGGGATTGGTTGGTGTGGAACGATTGCCGCAGGGGCGTGAGTTATGGCTCATTCAATCACAAAATCGCGAATGGACCTATTTGGCTATCACTTCCGGCTCCGGCACGCAACGAATTTTGGATGTAGCTCCCATCGCATTAGATTTGGCACGCGAAGAAAATAATGCGATTGAACGTGAATGGTGGACTTGGCATCGTGACGAAGATGGCGCATTTTTAGTCGATAAATTTTACGAATGGAAAAAATCTATTGAAGATGCAACGGCCGCCAATGCAAGAGATTATGTAAAAACTAATTATGTACAAGATAAATACGTGATTGGTGATATGGGTAGATTTGACTGCTATCCACAAATTACCGGCGATTCTGTACAATATCGTGCCGTTGTTTTCTATAGCGGACACGTCGCGCCCGACGGCTGGCTTGATAAAATAGAATACCTGCAAGCTATTTGTGAAGAAAATCAACTGTTTTTTGCAGAAGTCAATCAATCGTATCATAACGTATTAATTCAAGATTACAAATTTAAACCAATTGATACATTGGATATTGTGCCGTTTATGTCAAAAGATTCCGTTGGAATGTTGTTGTTCGAAAATGGCAATATTATTCACACCGTCGGCGATAGAAGTATGGAGTATATGGAAATGGAGATTAAAAGAAATTTTAAACGTATTAATCAATAATAATAACCCAAAAAATTAAATTATGAAAGATGATTTAGCTTTAAACATGAATGTGGTTGTAAATTACCTGAAAAAATCTCCGAAGGAATTTACAAAAGCAGATATGATTAAGTTCGTCGAAGAAAAAGAAATCAAAATGGTCAATTTTCGCTATGTTGCCGGAGATGGACGGTTGAAATCTTTGAATTTCGTTATTAATAATCGCGAATATTTGGAACAAATTCTCTCTTGTGGAGAACGCGTCGATGGCTCCAACATCTTCCCCGCTTTTATGCAGGCCGGCTCCAGCGATTTGTATGTAATTCCGCGCTTCAGAACCGCTTTCGTTGACCCGTTTTGCGAAATACCTACACTCTCTTTCCTCTGCTCCTATTTCAATAAAGATGGTCTTCCAATGGAAAATTCTCCCGAATATATCTTAAAAAAAGCCGCCACTTCATTTACTAAAGTAACCGGAATGGAATTTCAGGCAATGGGCGAATTGGAATACTACGTAATTGGAGATAAAGAAGATTTATACCTCGCCGAAGACCAAAAAGGATACCACGAATCTTCCCCTTTTACCAAATTCGAACAATTCCGTACAGAATGTATGCTCTATATCGCGCAACTTGGCGGATTAATTAAATATGGTCACTCTGAAGTCGGAAATTTTACATTAGAAGATAAAATTTACGAACAAAATGAAATAGAATTTTTAGTAACAGATGTGCAAGATGCTGCAGACCAATTGGTTTTGGCAAAATGGGCAATCCGTAATTTGGCTTACCAATATGGATTAGATGTTACTTTCGCTCCGAAAATTACGGCAGGGAAAGCCGGTAGTGGTATGCATATTCATACTCGCATCGTCAAAAACGGCCAAAATCAAATGATTGAAAAAGGCAAACTCAACTCTATCGCTAAAACGGCGATTGCCGGTTATATGACTTGCGCCTCTTCATTGACCGCATTCGGTAATACCAATCCAACCTCTTATTTCCGTTTGGTTCCTCATCAAGAAGCTCCTACTTCTATCTGCTGGGGCGACAGAAACCGCTCTGTGTTGGTTCGCGTTCCACTCGGTTGGACCAGCTCTACCGATATGGTTGCCATGGCAAACCCATTGGAAAAAGAAAGCAACGAAGACTTCTCTCAAAAACAAACCGTTGAATTTAGATGTCCCGATGGTTCTGCTGATATCTATTTATTGATGGCCGGATTGGTAGTCGCCGCACGCCACGGATTCGAAATGCAGGGAGCACTTGACTTCGCTCAAAAAACGTATGTCGATGTCAATATTCATAAATCGGAAAATAAAGAAAAATTGATGAGCCTCGCTCAACTCCCCTCTTCCTGCGCCGAATCAGCTGAACAATTATCCGCACATCGCTGCATCTTCGAAAAACATGGCGTTTTCAATTCCGAAATGATTGATGATATTATTAAACACCTCAAATCATTTAATGATGCTGATATCCGTCAAGAAATAGCACAAAATCCGGATATTATGCTAGATATCGTTCACAAATATTTCCATTGCGGTTGATTTTAAACTATGATAATTTAAGAAATAATCTAAATTTATAATTTAAGAAAAATGAATATTATTTTCCAACTCTTAGCTTTAACTATCCCTTCTGTAGTTGTGTTCTTAACGGCTTTTTTTGCGATTAGATATTTTATTGAAAATGACCAGAAAAAACGTTTATTGGAACTAAAATATCAATCCAAAAATATTATAACCCCCATTCGATTACAGGCTTATGAGCGAATGGCAATGTTTTTGGAACGCATTGAACCTAACCAACTCCTTTGTCGTATCAATAATCAGCAACTAACGGCTTATCAATTACAAACGTTACTGCTCACTACCATTCGCAGCGAATTTGAACACAATCTCTCTCAACAAGTCTATTTGTCTCCTGAGGTATGGGAAAATATAAAAATGGCAAAAGAAAAAGTAGTCAATCTTATTAATATATCTGCCGGAAAACTGCCGGATAATGCAAATAGTACAGAATTAATGACCAATATTTTGCAATTTGTGGCAGACCAATCTCCAACAGAACACGCAATGACTGCGTTAAAAAAAGAGATTACTTTATTGTATTAAAATATTAAAAATCAATAAGTTACAAGGCAGAAATATTTTGTTTCTGCCTTTTTTTTGTTGAGGTAATAAAATATTAAAAAAGAAAGAAAGAAAAATTGTCGATAAGTTTATGTTCGTAAGATGTTCATTAGTAAAAAATAAATAAAAAAATTTTTCAAAAATTGATTGTGAACAAAAAGAGAAAAAAAAACGTAAAACGCTGTCTTATAACAATATACAAATTGTTGAAAAAGTGTTGAAAAGCTCCGAAACCCCCGAAAACAAAGATAGTTCAAAAAAAAAATAAATAAATGAATGAGAGTACTTATTTTTTTGTATTTTTGCAAGTTGATATAATAAAATGAAAAAAGTGTATGGATATTAAAAACCGATGTAACAAAAAACGAAAAAAAAAGTATAATCCTTTTAATATCAGCATTTAAAAGAAGAATATGTTAGTTAGAAAAATAAAAATATATAGTAATAATTAAATTCAAAGCAATGAAAAAATTTACG
>CAYYHC010000020.1:0-19943 GCA_964471715.1 uncultured Lentimicrobiaceae bacterium
CAATATATAGCCGTTTTTTTTATTGGTGTTTGGAAGATACATTGATTTAGTCAACAATGTAATATTACAGCCATGATATTGTCTTCGCAAATAAAAACATGGAATAATCTTTTAATTTTTCCCCTTTTCCCAATAGATACTTTTGCGTGCGTGTCGCACTTTGATAAATCAAATTGAACGAATTTAGTTAAAAAACTGCTATTTTATTGATTATGTTGCTATTACATGTAGAATAAACTATTCATTTGGTATGATATTTTTCGTTGAATGCAATATCCAAGAATTTATTAAGTTTTTCCCAACGCATCTCTGCCGCATCAATTTCTGAAAAATTGTTGCAACATTCCTTTTGTGGGGAGCGTCTTGCGCCAACGATTGTAGCGGATACCCGCAGCAGCTTTCCAATGAACAATTCCCAATTATAAGTAAAAAGTAGCGACAAGGTCAGGCTGCGAGGAGAAAAACGTGACCTCAGTTTTGGGGAGGGGAGTGCGGGGGAAAAAACTGTCGGTTCGCCCAAATAGCAGTTGACAATGACCATGAATGATAACCAAGCATAAATCATTAAAGAAGAAAAATATTTTATAATGATGTTCGTTTTAACGAAAAATAATGTATTTTTGCAAGGCAATTAATTATCAGTACTCGTTTTACGAGGAAAATACAGAGATATGAAAAAATTATTATTAATGATTTTGTTCCTTTGTTTTTGCAGATTATGTGCTCAAACAACCGATACAACTACGTACAAGGTCAATGGAGTGAGATATACTTCTCAACAACTTGATAGTATGCAAAATGAATTAATTCTCCAATATCAGGGTATTGGAGAGAAAACTTCAGGCGATTATTTGAAGCGTGCCGCTTATTATGGCATTGCTTCTATTTCTACGGGGTTGATTGGTTCTGCTTTGACAGTAGGACTTATTTCTAAAGGAAAGGATCAAGATGTTGTTATATGTTTGGGTACTATTGTGGGCGTGGTTGGTATTGTGACTTTAGTCGGTTTTTTTAGTTCTTTGATTAAAGCAGGTAATGCAAGTAATAAAGAAAGCAGAATGCAATTAGGTCCTGATGGCGTCATATTGAAATATTGAAGATAATTTTATATTAATAACTAAGTTTCCATGAAAAAAGAAATACTTATTTCAGCGATCATACTTCTTTTGGGTGGTGCACTTTTCGCCCAAACCCACAATCCGTCTAAGGTGATCAGGTCAACGGTTGATTCTCTTTTTTATATAAAAGACGGGGTACGTGAGTTTTATTCTGTGGATTCCGCTTTGTATGATGAAAAAGGATGGCTTATATTGTTGAAAACGGTGGATAATAAAGGGAGATTGATTGCTGTGATGCGAGGCGACGGAGAACGTAAAATAAAGGTTTATTTTTCCTATTACACGCAGAAAGGGAATCGTTTAGAGAATTTTGTAAGATATGATTCATTGCAAAGGGTTGTTGAATCCTATAATCTGGTTTGGCGCTACTTAAGTTATTATGATAATCAAGGGCACTTAATTGAACGGAAGGGCTATACGTGCGGACAAAGATTGTTTTTAGATCCTTTCACAGAGATGGATTCTATTATGCAGTTTTGTGATACGATTCAATGGAAATTTTGCACTTCCGAGAAAATGGTTTATAAAACGAATGGAAATGTAATAAAAATACTTTTTTGGAATCAGGGAGATCATCATACGACGACTTATCGTCATCAGCAATTGGGTGACACCACGATTATTATGGGATATCATAAACACCGACTTTATTCAAAGGACATTTCGTGGACCAATGATGACGGTTCTTACGGGACTGAGTTCTACCGGAAAGTTTGTTGCAAGATGAAGTTGGATAATGCTGAAAAGTACGATTCGCACGGGAATATGATTTATTCTTATGATGGGCATTATAATACGACCAGTACGTACCAATATATCTATGATTCCGATGGAAATTGGACGCAACGAAAAAGTTATCTGTTCGAACAATCTACTCCTCACGCTATAACTACTCGTAAGATTGAGTATTGGAAGTGAGAAATATTGTAAAAATGGAGTTACTTAATCTATCAAAAATCATTATTATTGTCCTTGCGTACAAAAAAAAATTGGCTTTTCAAAAATAAATTTGAGAATTTTATTTTTAAGGTCATTTTATAATAAAAAAAGTTGTATTTTTGCGCCTCGAAATTTAGAATGAAAAAATATTAAAAAAGAGAAGATTATTATGTATTTGACACCTGAAGTTAAACAAAACATTTTTAAAGAAAACGGAAAAAACGAAGTTGATTCAGGATCTGCAGAAAGCCAAGTTGCTTTATTTACGTTCAGAATCAAACATTTGACAGAACACGTTAAACAAAATCATAAAGATTTAAGTACCAAACGTTCTTTGATCGCGTTGGTTGGTAAAAGAAGAAAGATGCTTGAGTATTTGAAAAAACAAGACATTGAGAGATACAGAGCTATTATTAAGAAACTTGGATTAAGAAAATAACCTTACTTTAAAGGTCTTTAGAAAAGGCAATTTTTAGAAATTGCCTTTTTTAATATGTAATAATAAAATATAGTAAAATTTAAAACATGATAGGAATAAATAAGACTTTTGATTTAGGCGATGGTCGCGAAATAATGATAGAAACCGGCAAATTGGCTAAACAAGCCGACGGTTCCGCAGTGGTAAAAGTAGGAAATACAATGTTGTTGGCAACTGTATGTTGCAAAAAAGACGCTGTTGAAAATACGGATTTTATGCCGTTGCAAGTTGAATATCAAGAAAAATATGGTGCTGTTGGACGCTTCCCCGGCGGATTTTTTAAACGCGAAACTCGTCCTTCAGAATACGAAATTTTAATTGCTCGCTTGGTGGATAGAGCTTTACGTCCGTTGTTTCCGGATAATTTTCACGCCGAAACACAAGTTTTGGTTACTCTAATTTCCGGCGATAAAAATAATCTGCCCGATGCTTATGCAGGTTTGGCTGCTTCTGCCGCATTGGCAGTGTCAAACATCCCGTTTTTAGGACCTATTTCTGAGGTCAGAGTGGGCAGAGTTGACGGAAAAATGGTGATTAATCCAACCATTGAAGAGATGGAAAAATCCGATATCGATATGATCGTTGCCGCTTCAATGGACAATATTATGATGGTGGAAGGCGAGATGAAAGAAATTTCGGAAACTGACATGGTTGAGGCTTTGAATGCCGCTCATGCTGCCATTAAAATTCAATGCCAAGCACAGTTGGATTTGGCTGCAATGGTCGAAAAAGCCAATCCTAAACGCGAATATTGTCACGAAACCAATGATGACGATTTACGCGAGTTGGTGAATAAATCCACTTACGATAAAGTATATGCCGTTGCCAAATCTTTTATGGGCAAACAAGAACGAAATGATGCTTTTGACCAAATCATTGCCGAATTTATCGAATCAATTCCGGAAGAAGAACGCGATGAAAAGAAATATATGGTTCAACGCTATTACCATGATGTTCAATATCACGCAGTTAGAAATATGATTTTGAACGAACGCGTTAGATTGGATGGCAGAAAATTGGATCAAATTCGTCCTATTTGGATTGAAACCGATTATCTTCCTTCAGCTCACGGTTCTGCCATTTTTACCCGCGGCGAAACTCAATCCTTGACCTCTTGCACGTTAGGCACCAAATTAGATGAACAAACCATCGACGGCGCCGTTGTGGAAGGAACAAGTCGTTTTATTTTACATTATAATTTCCCTCCATTTTCAACAGGTGAGGTGAAACCGATTAGAAGTACCGGAAGAAGAGAAATCGGACACGGCAATTTGGCACACCGCGCATTGCAACCGATGATTCCGTTTGATGATCCCGAATTTCCTTATACTGTAAGATTGGTTTCCGATATTTTGGAATCCAACGGAAGTTCTTCTATGGCAACCGTTTGTGCAGGTACATTGGCATTGTATGATTGCGGTGTTAAAATGAAAAAACCGGTTTCAGGTATTGCTATGGGCTTGATAACAGATGAGAAATCAGGAAGCTATGCAATTCTTTCCGACATTTTGGGCGACGAAGACCACTTGGGAGATATGGATTTTAAAGTTTGCGGAACGGCCGACGGTATCACTGCTTGTCAGATGGATATTAAAGTAAACGGTTTGTCTTCCGAAATTATGGCGGAAGCTTTGGAACAAGCTCGCTTGGGACGTTTACATATTTTAGGCGAAATGAAAAAAGCTATTGCCGAACCACGTGAAGATTATAAACCATTTGTACCGCGTATTGTGAAGATGCAAATTCCTCGTGACCAAATCGGTGCCGTTATAGGACCCGGAGGTAAGGTAATCCAAGAGTTGCAACGCGAAACCAATACGGTTATCAATATTGAAGAACAAGGCAATTTCGGTATCATTGATATCGCTGCAGCCAATTTAGATGATATTAATGCTGCTTTGGCACGTATTAAAGGTATTGTTGCCGTCCCCGAAGTGGGAGAAATTTATGAAGGTAAAGTAAAAAATATCCAATCTTTTGGTGCATTTGTGGAAATTCTTCCCAATACCGATGGTCTATTGCACATTTCTGAAATTGAACACCGCAGACTTGAAAAAGTAGAAGATGTTTTAAAGATAGGTGATGTTGTAAAAGTTAAATTGATTGCGGTAGATGAAAAGGGAAAATTGAAGTTATCTCGTAAAGTGCTTCTCCCTAAACCAGAACCTAAAGAAAAAAAATAAATATTTAATTGTTAGTGCGTTATTTTCATAAGCGAGATTCATTGAGTCTCGCTTATGTGTTTTTACGCTTAGAGAAAATCCGCTAAAATCATAATATTTCAACCTGAAAATCATGATAAAATGGGTAATGCCGGATAAATAGATGGCAATAATGTGGAGACGAATTTAATTTTTAAGGGCATTGTCCTATTTCTAAAATTTTATGTAGATTTGCAACCCGAAATTAAGTTATAAATTTTTAAGCTAAAATACTGATACAATGGAAAATACAGACAATAAGGCGAAACTCGAAATTTTTAATACACTCACAAAAAAGAAAGAACGCTTCGTTCCCATGCACTCTGATTTGGTCGGATTGTACGTTTGTGGTCCTACCGTTTATGGGGAACCTCACTTAGGTCACGCGCGTCCTGCCGTTACTTTTGACCTTGTATTCAGATATTTACAACATATTGGCTACAAAGTGCGCTATGTCCGCAATATTACCGATGTGGGACATTTGGAAAATGATGCCGATTCCGGTGAGGACAAAATTGCAAAAAAAGCACGGTTAGAACAGCTTGAACCGATGGAAATTGCTCAATTCTACATAGATAGCTATCATCGTGCGATGGATGCGTTGAATGTGAAACGCCCTTCCATTGAGCCGCGCGCTTCCGGTCATATTATTGAGCAAATCGACATGGTGAAGAAAATTTTAGATAAAGGATTTGCTTATATATCAAATGGTTCCGTCTATTTTGACGTGGCAAAATTTGATAAGGAGTTCGGCTACGGAAAATTATCGGGACGCATTTTGGATGAGCTGATTGCCAATACACGAACCTTGGATGGACAGGACGAAAAACATAATCCGGCCGATTTTGCCCTTTGGAAAAAAGCATCTCCCGAACATATCATGCGTTGGGAATCGCCATGGAGCAACGGTTTCCCGGGTTGGCATATTGAATGTACTGCGATGAGTACAAAATACTTGGGTGAGCAATTCGATATTCACGGCGGCGGTATGGACCTGCTGTTTCCTCACCACGAATCGGAAGTTTGCCAAAGCACGGTGGCGAACGGTATTTCATCCGTTAAGTATTGGATGCACAATAACATGATTACCATTAACGGACAAAAAATGGGCAAATCATTGGGCAATTTTATAACGCTGAATGAATTTTTTACGGGTACGCATTCTTCCTTGCAGCAAGCATATTCGCCGATGGTCATTCGCTTTTTTGTGCTTCAGGCGCATTATCGTGGAACACTTGATTTCTCGAACGAGGCACTTTTGGCGGCTGAGAAAGGGATGGCGCGTCTTTATTCAGCAGAGAAATTATTCCCTAAATTGAAAGCCGGCGACCACTCCGATGAAGATATTCAGGCATGGGTACAACGTTGCTACGATGCAATGAACGACGATTTGAATACCCCGAAATTGATCGCCGAACTGTTTGATGCTACGCGTATCATTAATTCTATTCACGATGGCAAAATGTCTATTTCTGAAGCAGATCTGGAATTGTTGAAAAAGTATTTTAATGCCTTCTTCCACGATATTTTAGGTATGAACCAGGGCGTCGCACAATCGAATGAGTCGGAATATACCGAAAAATTGATGTCTTTGATTATTGATATTCGTAAAGATGCCAAAGCCAACAAGAATTGGACGATTGCCGATATGATTCGCGACAAATTGAACGAAGCCGGCGTTGTGCTGAAAGATACCAAAGAAGGAACGACTTACGAGCTCAATTAATTGATATATGTTGGATAGAAAAACAGCGCCTCTCATTCACGATTTTGCTCCTTTTACTCTTCCAAAGCCTGAGTGCATTCAACTTTCGAATGGAATTCCGCTTCAGTTGTTTCGGAATGGGAGCTTGGATTTGATCCATTTGGCACTTCGAATTAAAGCGGGCAGTTTTTACGAACCGCAGAAAAATGTTGCATCTTTTTGCTATTCAATGTTGTTGGAATGTCATCCGACGATGTCGGCTAATGAAGTTGCTGCGAAATTGGATTTTATGGGTGCGGCGGTGAGTGTGGCGGTGGGCTTCTCCTATGTTTCTATTGAAATTATTACCCCTAAATCGCAATGTGTGAACACCGTTACTTTTGTAATGGAAATACTCTCTTCGCCCCGTTTTAAAGAACAAAATATTCGTCTTCAAAAAGAATCAAGAATTAAAGACTTGGAGTACAATTCGTTGAAAGTCGATGTGCTTTCGATGCGTTTGATGTTGAATGCCTTTTTCGGCAAGACGATGGTATGTGGCAAATTATTGGAAGCCTCAGATATTGAATTGATTACACAGGATTTACTCATTGGTTATTATCAAAAGACATTTACGGCACAGAATATTCGCGTTTTTGTTGCCGGAAATGTAGATAAAACGATTGAAAACCACCTTATTTCTTGTTTGGGTCGCATTACAACGCAGGGGACTTTGTCGGACTTGCCGGTGCGAATGTTAACGAAAATTCCCAAGAGAATTGTCGAGCATCGCGAAAATGCCTTACAAACATCATTGTTATTGTGCCGTCCCTCGTTGGCTTATACGGATCCGGAAAACCCTGAATTTGAAATTCTTAGAACTATTTTGGGAGGGTATTTCGGTTCTCGGTTGATGCAAAATTTGCGGGAAACTAACGGCTATACTTATGGCGTGATGTGCGATTCCTACTTTTTGGATACTCAATCCATTTTTTTTATAGATACGGAAGTGAATAATGATAAAGTAGATGCTGCCGTTGAGGCTTGTTTTGTGGAAATGAAACAGTTGCGCGAGGTATTGGTGGAGGAAGAGGAACTCGATTTGGTGAAGAGTTATATGCTGGGTTCGATGCTCCGCGGAATCGATGGCACCGTTTCTTTGATGAAACGCTACATTACGTGGGATGATTATTCTTTAACGGAACAGCAATTTTACAATCAGGTTAAATCGATCCAAAATGTCAATGCCGATGTTATTAAAATGTTGGCGGATAAGTATTTAAAAGAAGAAGATTTCTCGACAATTATTGTGGGAAATTATTTGAAATAGGGAAGTGACCTTTAAGAGAACATCTTATACTTTTTATGGTTTGTGAAGCGATGTATGTTTAATGACATCGTATTATCAGATTTCTTGTTATATTTTGATTTATATCAGAAACGCAAATTATTTGTCAGTAAAATTTGAAATAGTATTAAATCGTTTCAAAATTCCGTAAAGATGGAGAGATTATTTCCTCGCCCGCCAAGTAGTCTTAATCTTACAAAACTCTTCTTGCGTTCCTTGCTTCATAATGGCAGATAAATGCTCCCTTTGTTCATTGATTTGCGTGTAAATTTCGTACAAATCACCAATGTGCGCTTGCATGGTATAATTGATGATGATGGATTGCAAAGTATTTGCATTCAAAAAATCAATGGGATAACTATCTAATAACCAACATACATATCGTGTATTATTGACGTGTTTGTTGGTGTCAATGTCAGAAAAAAGAACTTCGCGGTGGCACTTGGGCGTAAGCTGATTGGTAAATATTTTAGGAATTTTAAGATTGATAGAGGGAAACCCATTTTCTATACGATGAGTAGGTAAGTCGCTTCCGATGATCTCATAGACTTTTTGTGGCTTAAATAACCGCGTATCTAAAACGGTCCAAAGAGTTGTGGCTCGTATCAACGTTTTTTGTTGGTTTTTAATCTCAAAAGCTCTTGGTTGAATTAAATTATCGGATGGATTCGCCCACGTGGTTATGGTGATTTCATCGTGCCAATGCGGCATTTCTTCAATTTGTAAACCGATTCTGTACAAGGTCCAGAAACAATTCTTCTTTTGCAAATCTTCCCACGCAATGTTCAGTGAGGCAGAGTGTTGCTCGGCAACTTCCTGCATATAACCCAATAAAAGCGGAAGCCGCATATCAAAATTTTGGTCGATGAGATTAGAACCAACTTCATAAGTTTTGCTGTAAAAAGGACTCATATTCTTTTGATTTGAAAAAGTGTGGCAAAATTACAAATATTTTTGGAAACCGGTGATTCCATTTTTTTTGCAAAACATATTTATTTATAAAAAGAGGCGGCATAGTCTATAAAAATCAATTACCTTTGCAGCCGTAAATATTGAAAGAAAATCTATGGCAAATCATCCACTTACAGCGGCAGTTGAAACAGAAAAAGCAGTATTAATTAGTGTAGTAACTCCCACTTCAAACTTAGAACGCGTCAACGAATATTTAGACGAGTTGGCGTTTCTTTTGGATACCGCCGGTGGTATTTCCGTGAAAAAGTTTCTCCAAAATCTGCCTTATCCAGACCCTAAAACCTACTTGGGAAGCGGCAAATTGGAAGATGTGGCGCTGTTCATTAAAGAAAACCAAATCGACCTTGCCGTCTTTGATGATGAACTTTCACCTTCACAAATTCGTAACATTGAAGCTGTTTTGCAGTGTAAAATATTGGATAGGACTCACCTCATCTTAGACATTTTTTCTAAACGTGCTCAAACCGCTCACTCTAAAGTTCAAGTGGAATTAGCTCAATATCAATATCTTCTGCCTCGTTTGACCGGTATGTGGGGACACTTGCAAAAACAACGCGGCGGAATTGGTATGAGAGGGCCTGGCGAAAAAGAAATTGAAACCGACCGCCGTATTATTCGCGACAGAATATCTTTGCTGAAAAAGAAATTAATAGAGATTGATAGACAAAAATTGACGCAACGCAGTAACCGCGAAAAATTTATCCGTGTGGCTTTGGTCGGCTATACCAACGTGGGAAAATCAACACTGATGAACCTTATCAGTAAATCGGATGTGTTTGCCGAAAATAAACTGTTTGCTACGTTAGATACAACCGTCAGAAAGGTGGTTATTGATAATTTACCGTTCTTATTGTCTGATACTGTGGGATTTATACGCAAATTACCCCATAGCTTGATAGAGTCTTTTAAATCTACTTTGGATGAAATTCGCGAAACTGACTTGATCGTTCATGTGGTGGACATCAGTCATCCCGATTTTGAGGAACAGATTGCAGTCGTCAACCAGACGTTGGCGGAAATTGATGCCGGCAACAAACCTGTCATTACAATATTTAATAAGATTGATAATTACACGTGGATTGAAAAGGAACCCGATGACCTCACACCCAAAACGAAGTCAAATATTACGTTAGATGAACTCAAACAGACGTGGATGGCTAAAATGAATCATCAAACGGTCTTTATTTCTGCTAAAACAAAGGAAAATGTCGAAGAAATGAAGCAGATTTTATATGATGAAATTAAAAAACTTCACATTCAAATCTATCCTTATAATAATTTTTTATATTAAAAATGATTGATTTAAAGCAATTTAATTCGAATTATTCAAGTTCTGAAGTCCAAATTGGAAATATTGCCTTGGGAAGCAATCATCCTGTAGTCATTCAATCGATGACCAATACCGATACGGCGGATGTGAAAGCTACCGTTCAACAAATCAAGCGGTTGGTAGCGGTGGGCTGCGAAATGGTGCGCGCAACCGTGCCAAGTATGAAGGAGGTGGAAAGTATGAAAGAGATTAAGTGTCTTATTCGTGCAGAGGGTATTGATATTCCGTTGATTGCAGATGTTCATTTTAATCCTGATGTGGCGGTAGCTTGTGCAAGCGTGGTGGATAAAGTGCGAGTGAATCCGGGCAATTTTGTGGATAAACGTAATTTTAAAACGTTGAATTTAACCGATACAGAGTATAACGATTCCTTGGAAAGAATGGCGTTGCGAGCCCAACCATTGTTGCAAATTTGCAAAGACAATGGTACCGCACTTCGTATCGGAACAAATCATGGTTCGCTTTGTGATAGAATTGTGAGTAGATACGGCAATACACCTTTGGCAATGGCAATGTCGGCAATGGAGTGGGTTCATATCTGTCAACATTATGATTTTCAAAATGTTGTGTTATCTATGAAGTCGAGCAATGCCCAAACAATGGTGGAATCTACAGTGTTGTTAGCCGAGATGATGCAGCGCGAAGGAACTGTTTTTCCGTTGCATTTGGGAGTTACCGAAGCCGGTGCCGGCAATGAGGGTCGCGTTAAGTCTGCGGTCGGAATTGGGGCATTGCTTTTGGCGGGTTTGGGAAATACCATCCGTGTTTCATTAACCGAACCGCCCGAAAATGAAGTTCCTTTCGCTCAATTATTAGCCAATGTAGTATTTGAAAATGAGAAAGTTACGGCAATTAATGAAAATCAAGTATTACATATTACTTACCATCAGAAAGATTTTCAACAAATGATGGCAGTGACCGGTGCCAGAGTGGGCTTCGAGCATTTTCAACATTCAATAAAAGATTTAATAGTTGAAAATCAGTATTTTACGAAAGAACAAAACTGTCAGTTAGCAGATATGATTTTACAGGCTTGTAGAGTTAAAATGTCACAAACCGAATTTATTTCGTGCCCTTCCTGTGGGCGCACGCAGTACGATATACAAACCGTATTGGAAAAGGTAAAAGCGCGATTTTCAGGCTATCCGAATCTGAAAATCGGGGTGATGGGGTGCATTGTCAATGGCCCCGGGGAAATGGCAGATGCCGATTTCGGAATTGTGGGTGCCACGCACGGAAAAGTGGCTGTCTATCGGAACAAAGAACGGGTTACGCCGCCGCTTTCCGTTGAAGATGCCTTGTTGGAATTGGAACGTTTGGTCAATCAAAAATAATATAATATGATGAATGCAATAGAAACTCTTTTATCGCACCGCAGTATTCGAAAGTATAAAAATAAACCTATTGAAAAAGAAACATTGGACACTATTCTGAAAGCTGCCTGCAATGGTTCTACAATGGGTAACATGCAATTGTTCAGCATTATAGTAACGCAAGATAAACAAAAAATGGAAGAGATGGCACCCCTGCATTTTCATCAGCCCATCGCTACCAATGCACCGCTGTTATTAACTTTTTGTGCCGATTTTCATCGTTTTTATCGCTACTGCGAGAGTAGGGGCGTTGACACGGATGCGTATAGCAATTTGCAAAGTTACCATTGGGCTGTTACCGATGCCATCATTGCCGCGCAGAATGCCTGCATTGCAGCCGAATCTTTGGGCTTGGGACTATGCTGGCTGGGAACCATTACCTTCAACACTCCGCAATTTATTGACGCGATGAAACTCCCTCAACATGTTATTCCATTAGCTTGTATAGCAATGGGTTATCCTGATGAAGAGGTGCCGTTGACCGATAAATTGCCCATCGAAGCGATGGTTCATGCCGAAGAATATCACGACTATTCCGATGACGACATCAATGTTTTTTATAACGAAAAAGAAAAACACCCGAATACTCTTAAAATATTGGAAGAAAATAATTTACAAAACTTGGCGCAGGTTTTTACTCAAAAACGTTACAAGAAAGAAGATAATGAACATTTTGCACAAGTTTTAGAGGATGTTATTAAAAATCAAGGTTTTAATAATTAATTTTTTTATCATTAAACTCTATACTTGAATTATTCATTCAATTTTAATTTTATATCGTAGATTGGAAAAAATAGTGTACTTTTGCAACCAAAATTAATAACCTAAAAATAATCGATATGGCTATAGTAAAACCTTTCAGAGGATTGCGTCCTCCAAAATCAATCGTTAAACAGTTGGCATCACGTCCTTATGACGTACTTAATTCAGAAGAAGCTCGCCAAGAGGCTGCCGGTAATCCTTGTTCTTTACTTCGCATTACCAAAGCGGAAATCGACCTTCCTAAAGGTACGGACGAACACTCTCAACAAGTTTATGATAAGGTAGTTGAGAATTTTAATCTCTTTAAAAAAGAGGGATATTTGGTTAAAGATACCGAAGAAAAATTCTACATTTATGCTCAAACCATGGACGGGCGTACCCAATACGGAATTGTGGGTTGTGCGCACGTTGATGATTATTTGAACAATAATATCAAAAAACATGAATTGACGCGTAAAGATAAAGAAGAAGACAGAATGATTCACGTGCGCATTACCAATGCCAATGTAGAACCCGTTTTTTTCTCTTATCCTGCTAATAAAGAGATAGATGCAATTGTTGACGGCATTGTTAAAAATCAAGCTGCCGAATATGATTTCGTTTCTGATGATGGTTTCGGTCACCATTTTTGGGTAATCAACGACGCCGCTATCAATAAGAGAATTGCTGAAATTTTCAAAAACGATATCCCTTATTTGTATGTTGCTGATGGTCACCACCGCACCGCCGCCGCCGCTTTAGTGGGCAGCGAAAAACGTAGAAATAATCCCAACCATACCGGTAACGAAGAATATAACTACTTTATGGCAGTCATTTTCCCGGATAATCAATTGAAAATTATTGATTATAACCGCGTTGTGAAAGATTTAAACGGTCATTCCAAAGATGAATTTGTGAAATTGTTGTCCAAGAATTTTGAAGTTCAAAAAATGGGCGCCGACATTTATAAACCCGCTCAATTACACGAATTCAGTATGTATATGGACGGCAATTGGTACAAAATGACGGCTAAAAACGGTACTTATAACGATAATGACCCCATCGGTGTGTTGGATGTTACCATCCTTTCCAATTTGGTTCTCGATAAATTATTGGGAATTGCAGACTTACGTACTTCCAAACGCATCGATTTCGTTGGCGGTATCAGAGGTTTGGGTGAATTGAAACGTCGCGTGGACAGTGGCGAAATGGAAGTCGCTTTTGCGTTGTATCCTGTTTCTATGAAACAATTAATCAATATTGCTGATTCCGGCAATATTATGCCTCCGAAAACGACTTGGTTCGAACCTAAACTTCGCTCCGGTCTTGTCATTCACGAATTAGAATAACCTTAATCATAAAAAAGAGAAGATGGCACTCCACTGTCTTCTCTTTTTTTATGAACTCATATAGCTATGAATCTAATCGCCATCATTTTAATCGCTATTGGTGTTTCTATGGATACTTTTGCAGTTTCTATCTGTAAAGGTTTGGGTATGAAAACTTTTAGCTGGAAAAATTCTTTGATTATTGCCGCTTTTTTCGGTGGCTTTCAGGCATTGATGCCTTTGATAGGTTGGCTGATTGGAAGCCGATTACAGCATTTAATTATGGCTTTTGACCATTGGGTCGCTTTCGGATTGTTGCTCTTTATCGGCGGAAAAATGATAATTGAATCCCTGCAACATCAAAAAACGGAAGATGTCCGCCCTTATGTTCTCAATATGAAAGAACTCTTTCTACTTGCCATTGCCACAAGTATTGATGCGCTGGCAGTCGGAATTTCTTTCGCATTGATTCAACCCGTACATTTATGGCTCTCATTTTTATTGATTGGTGTGACCACATTCCTTTTCTCTGTCGGCGGTGCCTACATCGGCCATCGATTTGGAAACCGATACCAGCGAAGTGCTGAAATGTTGGGCGGATTAATATTGATAGGTATCGGCGTGAAAATACTATTGGAACATTTACTGAAATAAGTATTATTAACAAATTTTATTGTGAATACAAAATATTGTATATCAAAAGGATATGACATTCTGTTAAAGGGAAACGTGAAGTGCGAATTGCACTGCCTGTCGGCTCGTTATTGTTATGTTTCTCCTTCCGATTTCCGGTGGCTGATTCCCAAATTATTGGTGGCGGAAAATGATGACGTTACCATTGGAACACCTTTATTGGCAGATAAAACCGATGAACGAATTGTCATTGTTTCTCCGGTAGCCGGTAAAGTGAAGGAGATTGTGCGCGGCGAAAAACGCAAATTGGAAAATATTATTATAGAAATCAATTCGGAAGAGCGCGCCGTAAAGATTGATGTTCCCTCAATAAGCAATCGCCAAGAGACACTGAATCTGTTATTGAAAAATGGACTGTTTTCATTGATACGCCAGCGTCCGTTTTCGGTAATTCCAAATCCGGACACTACTCCGAAGGCAATTTTTATTTCATGTTTTGATAGCTCTCCTTTAGCACCTGATTATAATTTTCTGTTAAAGAATAGAATAGATGAATTTCAAGCCGGCATTCAGTTATTAAAAAATTTATGCCAATCGATTGGTCTCTGTCTGAAAGCCGATTATCAAAACGAGATTTGGAATGACATAACCGGTGTGGAAAAATACTATTTTCAAGGACCGCATCCGTCAGGTAATGTGGGGACGCAGATTCATAAAATATCACCCATCAACAAAGGCGAAACTGTTTGGTATCTGCGCCCGCAAGAGGTGGCCACAATGGGACGTTTGGTCTTGAAAAGTGAACTGTGTTTTGAAAAAATGGTTGCCCTGACCGGTCCTTGCGCTACGAATCCGGCATATTGGCAAATGGTTTACGGTGAAGATTGTAGCGAATTATTTCAAAACGAGAATAGTCAAAATGTGCGTAAAATAAGTGGTAATGTACTGACTGGTAAAAAGATGGAAGATTTTCCTTCCGTCCGTTTTTATGATGAACAGATTACCCTTATTCCCGAAGGCGGAGAACGCGAGTTGATAGGCTGGCTGCTACCGGGTTTACGCAAATGGAGCTTCTCGCATACGTTTTTGGCTTGGCTTTTTCGTAATAAAAAATATGATTTCTCCACCTCACTGCAAGGCGGTCACCGCAATTTTGTGATGTCGGATGTGTATGATAAAGTGTTCCCGTTTGATATTATTCCGCTTGCTTTGTTAAAAGCATGTATGACCCAAGATATTGAAATGATGGAAAATTTGGGCATTTATGAAGTTGATGATGAGGATTTTGCATTGTGTGAAGTGGTCTGCCCATCCAAAATGGAGTGTCAGCAGATTATTCGGGAGGGTCTTTATTACATTAAAAATAATTAATTTACATTACCATGAGTTTTTTGAACAGATGGAGTGAAAATATAGGGCGTAGTTTTGAAAAAGGGAAACCGTTGCATCCGTTTCGTGCATTGTACGAAGCCATTGATACGTTTTTGCTGACTCCCGCCACCACTACCCAAGCAGGTAGCCATATTCGGGACGCCGTTGACATGAAACGAATTATGATTACGGTGATGATTGCCTTGTTCCCGCCCTTGCTTTTTGGATTGTGGAATATTGGCTATCAGCATTTTACTTCAATAGGAGAGGCAGCGACTTTGTGGCAAAATTTCGGTTACGGTTTTTTGAAATGGTTGCCAATGGTGATTGTGGTCTATGTGGTGGGTTTAACGATTGAGATTATTTTTGCGCAAAAACGTGGGCACGAGGTGGCGGAGGGCTTCTTTGTGACAGGTTTCATTATTCCGATGATTATGCCGCCCGATGTTCCGCTTTGGATTTTGGCGTTGGCAACCGCTTTCTCGGTTATTTTTGCCAAAGAGGTATTCGGTGGTACGGGCTACAATTTTCTCAATCCTGCCTTGGTCGCCCGCGCATTCGTTTTCTTTGCTTATCCGTCCGTGATTTCCGGCGACACCGTTTGGATTGCCGAACAAGCCGATGCCTACTCCGGCGCTACCCCCTTGGGAATGGCAATGAATGGGAATATTGAAACAATTCCCTCTATTATGCAACTTTGCATTGGCACCATCCCGGGAAGCATCGGAGAAACTTCGAAAATCGCTATCTTGTTGGGTGCATGTATCTTACTCTTCACTCAAGTGGCAAGTTGGAAAATTATGCTGACCGTCGTCTTGGGCGGGCTTTCCATGGGTGCTCTTTTCAACGTGATTGATGCAACTCCATTGATGGCTATTCCCGCATATGAACATCTTTTGATGGGCGGCTTTCTGTTTGGTGCAGTTTACATGGCGACAGATCCCGTCACTGCAACACATACACAAAGCGGAAAATACATTTACGGCTTCTTAATCGGCGTCTTGGCGATACTGATTCGCGTCATCAATAAAGGCTATCCCGAAGGAATGATGTTGAGTATTTTACTGATGAATATTTTTGCGCCACTCATCGATTATTGCGTGATGCAGATGAATATTAGAAGACGAAAAAAAAGACGTTGTAATTCATTATCTGTTTAAATGACAAAGTGATGAGAAATTTTAGTAATAGATATATTTTCTTGTATATTAGTGCGTTGGTACTGATTATTGCAGCCTTGTTGGCTGTTGTGTCGTTGGGATTAAAAAATCGGCAGGAGCATAATCGACAGTTGGAAAAGGCACAGCAGATATTGAAGGCTGCCGGCTACAATGATGTCGCTAAGGAATTGGCATTAGATTTGTTTGGAAAAGTGTCGAAGCCCTTGGAAAGTGCGTCGGGAAGGGAAATGTATGCCATTCAATGTGCCGATGGAACCTCCGGAACAGTTGTTTATGTCAATGGAAAAGGGTTGTGGGGACCATTGTGGGGCTATGTGGTTTTGGCAAATGACAATAACACGATTAAAGGCGTGGTCTTCTCGCATAAATCGGAAACACCCGGTCTGGGAGCGAACATTACCGAAGATAAATTTGCTAATGCCTTCATTGGTAAAAAGTTGTATGATAAAAATGGTAAATTTGTGGCTATTAAACTATTGCCGAAAGGGAAATCGGGTGGGGAAGTGGACAACGATAATCGCGTGGATGCCATTTCCGGCGCAACTATTACCAGCCGCGGTGTGCAAGAAATGTTATATCAAAGTTTAAATGAAATTGAAAAATGAAAAAATACTTAGGTCCATTAAGTAAGGATAATCCCATTTTGGTACAGATTCTGGGAGTTTGTTCGGCGTTGGCAGTTACGGCGCAACTCAAACCGGCCGTGGTAATGGCACTCTCCGTAACCGTGGTCTGCGCACTTTCAAATTTTGTTATTTCATTGATTCGTAATACAATACCGCCACGTATTAGAATAATAGTTCAATTACTGATAGTCTCTTTTTTAGTCATCATTGTGGACCAGGTGTTGCAGGCTTATGTCTATGATATTAGCAAAATGTTGTCGGTTTTTGTCGGTTTAATCATTACCAATTGCATCATCATGGGCAGATTGGAAGCGTATGCACTCTCGCACCCGCCGTTCCCATCTTTGATGGATGGTGTTTTTAACGGCTTGGGCTACGGAATGGTATTGGTGATTGTGGCTGTTTTTAGAGAATTACTCGGCTCAGGTACTTTGTGGAATTATCCTCTAATTCCCGCTTCGTTTTATGAACATGGTTATTTGAATAACGGACTGATGATTTTGCCGCCCATGGCACTGATTTTGGTGGGCATATTAATATGGATACAAAATTCAAAACGTAATAAACTATAAATGATGGAGTTAACTAATATTTTTGTTCGTTCGGTTTTTATTGACAACATGATTTTTGCCTACTTCTTAGGCATGTGTTCCTATTTGGCGGTATCTAAAAATGTAAAAACCGCTTTCGGATTAGGCATTGCAGTGAGTTTTGTGTTGGTGGTTACGATACCTGTTAATTATTTGATTAATAAATACTTGTTGCAAAATGGGGCTTTAGAATGGATTTCGTCTGCATGGGCGGATATTGATTTGTCGTTTCTGACCTTAATCATTTTTATTGCCGTCATTGCTGCGATTGTGCAATTATTGGAGATGATTATCGAGCGTTTTTCCGCCTCTTTATATCAGGCTTTAGGCATTTTTCTGCCATTAATAGCCGTCAATTGTGCCATTTTAGGAGGTTCACTATTTATGCAGGAGAAAAATTTTCCGACTGTTACCCATAGTTTTGTTTATGCGTTAGGCTCCGGCATCGGTTGGATGTTGGCGATAGTGGCTTTTGCTGCCATACGTGAGCGATTGAAATATTCGGATATTCCTAAACCTTTGCAGGGCAACGGAATAGCTTATATCATAACCGGACTGATGGGAATCGGCTTTATGGCTTTTTTAGGAATTTAAGATGTAAAAAATGAATGGTTTAACAATAATAGTTGCAGTTTTAATATTTCTTCTTATCGTATGGGCATTGGTGGCAATTCTGTTGTATGCACGCCGAAAATTAATTCCCGAAGGCAAGGTAAAGATAGTCATCAACAACGATAAAGTGATTGAGCATGAGCGTGGATGTTCCTTGTTACAAGCACTTTCCGATGAAAAAGTATTTGTGCCGTCGGCGTGCGGCGGGGGGGGAACGTGTGGCACTTGCAAGGGTAAGGTGCTGGCGGGCGGCGGTTCTATTTTACCGACCGAAACTGCTCATATTACCCGAAAAATGGCTGCCGAAAACTACCGACTTTTCTGTCAGGTGAAAGTGCGCGAGGATATGGAAATTGAAATTCCAAAAGAGTTTTTCGGTATCAAGAAATGGGAATGTACGGTTGTCTCCAATCGCAATGTGGCTACTTTTATTAAAGAATTAGTATTGCAATTTCCTGATAACGAAACACTTAATTTTAAATCGGGCGGATATGTGCAATTGGATATTCCAAGTACAAAGGTGCATTTTAGTGAGATGGATATTGATCCGGAGTATCGTGCCGATTGGGAAAAGATGCAACTCTTTGGTTTGCAAATGAAAAACAGTGCTCCGGCGGTACGCGCTTATTCAATGGCCAACTGTCCTGCCGAGAATAATATTGTGATGTTGAATGTTAGGATTGCCTTGCCACCGTTCAATCGCAAGCATAATCGTTTTGAAAGCGTTAATTCAGGAATAGCCTCTTCTTACATTTACTCTTTGAAACCGGGCGACAAAGTGATGGTTTCGGGACCTTATGGCGATTTCTTTGTGCAGGATACGGACAATGAAATGATGTTTATTGGTGGTGGTGCGGGCATGGCACCGATGCGTTCTCACATTTTTGACCAATTTAAAAGCAAACAGACAAAGCGCAAAACTACTTTTTGGTATGGCGGGCGTTCCCGACAGGAATTATTCTATATGAATGATTTTGAGGAAATTGCGAATCAATATGATAATTTCTCGATACATGTTGCGCTTTCCGACCCGCAGCCCGAAGATGAATGGAACGGTTATGTAGGTTTTATTCACCAAGTCATTTATGACCAATATCTTAAAATGCACCCCGCGCCCGAAGATATCGAGTATTATATTTGCGGACCGCCGCTTATGTTGCAGGCAGTGTTAAAAATGCTGGATAATCTGGGTGTCTCGCCCGAAATGATTCATTATGACGACTTCGGCGGTTAGAAACTGATACAATGATCTTCGTGACGTTATTGTAAAATACTCATTACTAATTACATAAAATTATTTTTTCTTTTTTGGGCGCCCCGGTTCGCCTTATCAATTTCGTAATTAATCTTTTAACACGTATAACCGGCTCACCGTCACGCTTTTCGCTGCTACTCCTCGCAGCGGCGGCTTTCCTGAC
>CAYYHC010000021.1:0-19507 GCA_964471715.1 uncultured Lentimicrobiaceae bacterium
CGAGGAGATAGTAGAGATGCACCAGCTCAAATATTATTTTAATGATTTTGCCCTGACAAATTACTCACAAAGTAAGTAGATTTTAAAAAAATAGTGTATTTTTGCAATTCAATTGGACAAATAGACACTCATTTTACGGATTAATACAAGTTGAAGGAATGCTGTCGGATAATCTTTTTTTTATAGTAAACGAAAATATCGCTGACCACATCGCAGATTTTCAAATTGGCTGGAACGCCGAAAATGATATTTATAAAGGACATTTCCCCGATAATCCGATTACACCCGGTGTTTGTTTGGTACAAATCGTTTGCGAATTATTTTCTCGTTTACAAAATCATAAGTATATCGTTCTGCAAGCTAAAAGCATTAAGTTTACTAATGTTATTAATCCCATCGACGCTCCTCTTGTAGATTTTTATATAGAATGGACTGATATTGAGAATGTTATACCGGTTAAGGCAATAATAACTAATCCGACAAAACAATTCGCCAAAATGTCTTTAATACTTGGGAAGAGCGAATTATGAAAGAAAACTTGTCGGATTTAATTGAAAAATTGCATATTTGTATCGTTATTCCTACCTATAACAATGACAAAACTCTACTTTCTGTCATCCAATCCGTATTATCCGTTACTGAGAATGTGATTGTGGTTAATGATGGCTCCACCGATTCTACTTCAAAAATTCTGAACACTCTTTCCGATCAAATTACAATTCTTGAACAGCAGTTCAACAAAGGAAAAGGCTGCGCTTTGAAAGTGGGTTTTAAAGAAGCCATGCGCCGGCATTTTGATTATGTTTTGACAATGGATGCGGACGGTCAACACAAAGCTTCTGATATTCAATATTTTGTTAACGTTATTCAACAAAATCCCAATTCATTAATCGTGGGAAGTCGGCAGATGAATCATGTTAATATGCCGCAGAAAAATACTTTTGCCAATCAATTTTCCAACTTTTGGTTTACCATACAAACTGCACATCAATTACCCGATACTCAGTCCGGTTTTCGTATTTATCCATTGCAAAAAATGGGAAAAATGAGATGGTTTACCAATCGTTATGAAATGGAATTGGAAATCTTGGTGCGCTGTGCTTGGAAAGACATCCGTATTATCCCGATGCCTATTGACGTCTATTATCCTCCAAAATCTGAACGTGTCTCCCATTTCCGCCCATGCGTGGACTTTACGAGAATTTCTCTCTTGAATACCGTGTTGTGTGTGGCTGCGATACTCTATGGCTATCCATCTATTTTTATCCGTAAATTATTAAAATTAATCCTCAAGAATGCGTAATTTTTTCGTTTCTATATACCGTTTTTTTGATAAAAAACCTTGGCTCCTTTGGTCAATTCTCATTCTATTGATTGGGTTTTCCGTTTGGGGGATGACACGCCTTCGTTTTGTGGAAGATATAAGCAGTTTTTTACCTCAAAATAGTAACAATCAACGTGTTAACTATGCTTATCAACACATCGGCGCTTCAAATAAAATTGTCCTGAACTTTAAAAAAAACAACACTTCCAACGATATTGAAAACGAAGATTATACGATTCTGACCAATGCCGTAGATAGTGTGGTCGCACAATTGCAACAGTCTGATTCTTCACATTTTATCAAAAATTTACTCTATGAAGTCAATCAGGAACAGGTGAATGAAATTACCGATTTTGTAGTACAAAATATGCCTTATTTCCTGACAGAAGAGGATTATGAACGAATGGATACGCTTTTGTCGAAAGAAAATATAGCCCAACAAATTGAAAATGACAAGTTTCTGTTGGCCTCTCCAATGGGCGTAATGCAAAACATTATCATTTCCGACCCATTGTTCTTTTCATCTAACATACTTAAGAGCTTGACGACCTTTCAATTAAGTGATCAGTATCATCAAGAAAATGGTTATCTTTTCAATAAAAAAGGAGATGAAGCGATTGTGGTGGTTACTTCTCAATTTCCAATAAGTGAAACGGATAACAATGCAAAGTTGATTGCTCAAATAGAAAATGCTATTTCTACGGTAGAAAAGTCTTTTAATCAAGAAGTTAAAATTAGCGCTTTTGGTGCTTCCATGGTTTCGTTGACCAATTCTAATCAGATAAAAAAAGACAGTATCCTTGCAATTGTGATTTCGCTCATATTGATTTTGGCACTGTTGATTTATTACTATCGTAATTTCAAAAGCATTTTACTGATAGCCATTTCCATCGCTTTCGGCGGAATTTTTGCGTTAGGTTTCATTGTTTTATTCAAAAATCCGATTTCCATCATCGCGGTTGGCGTCGCATCCATTATTTTGGGCATTGCCGTCAATTATCCCATTCACTTTTTATCACATTTTAAACATACCAATAATAAAGAACAGATTATCAAGGATATAGTTACTCCATTATTGATTGGCAACATCACGACAGTAGGTGCTTTTTTAAGTTTGATTTTCATCAGTTCGGATGCCATGCACGATTTGGGACTTTTTGCTGCACTACTTCTTGTAGGTACTATCGTGTTCGTTTTGATATTTTTACCTCATTTTTTAGGAAAGAAAAAAACGGACAGCAAAACTTATACTTTATCGTTTGGAAGAATTGCAAAATTATCACCTGAAAATAATAAGTGGTTTATTATCTTGATTTTGTTATTGACTTGCGTATTTTTTGCTTTTAGTTTTCGCACCTCTTTTGAGACAAATATGTATGAAATCAACTACATGACCGAAGAACAAAGGGACTATTTTGATAAATTATCGACAGAATCGGACACGACAATGCAAACACTCTATTGTGTTTCAGAAGGTGCCACGACAGAAGGAGCACTGCGAAATTATGAATTAATAATCCCTGAAATTACTGATTTAATGGCAGATAGTGCAATAAAAAAATGTGCAGGAATCGGCAATTTTTTACCGTCTGCAAAAATGCAGAAACAACGATTGGCGCGTTGGAATCAGTTTTGGAATGGCCGCGACACGCAATTTTTGGCGGATGTTGACGCTGCGGCTTCGAAATCCGGTTTTTCAACCGAGGCGTTCGAACCGTTGAAAAAGATAATTCAAAAAAATTATCAGCCACAATCAATGGATTATTTTCAACCTATTATGCAGAATTTGGCAGATAATTATGTCACCATTGAGAATGATAAAACAATGATTTACAACATATTATCTGTTGATAAATCTAAAAAACAATATGTAGAGCAACGTTTGAACAGCCAAAATGAGAATGTCTTCGCATTTACAGATTCATCCATTATTTCAAGAATGGTGGAGGCACTGTCCGGCGATTTTAATTATGTGCTTTATATTTGCGGATTGATCGTTTTTGCCTTTTTATTGTTCTCTTTTGGAAGACTTGAAATCGCGCTGATGTCGTTTATTCCGTTGACAGTAGCTTGGATTTGGATTCTTGGATTGATGGGCATTTTCGATATGAGATTTAATATCGTGAACATCATTTTGGCAACATTCATCTTCGGGCAAGGCGACGATTATACTATTTTTGTCACCGAAGGGTTGATTTATGAGTATCGAACCGGCAAAAAAATGTTGGCACAGTTTAAAAATTCCATTATTCTTTCTTCTCTTATTATGTTTGTGGGGATTGGAACATTGATTTTTGCGAAACATCCTGCCATGCGCTCTTTGGCTGAAGTGACCGTAATAGGAATGTTTTCGGTCGTCATGATGGCGTATTTTTTCCCTCCGTTGATATTCAAATGGTTAGTTTATCAGAAAGGTAAAAAGAGATTGCGTCCCATTACTTTATGGAATTTGGTCAAAACGGTACTCTCTTTTTTGATATTTCTTATTTGCGCATTTCCTATGACCATTTTAGCCTGCATTTTAAATATTTTTGCGCATAATAACGAAAAAATGAGGTATAAATTCCACGTTACGATATGTGCAACGTTTAGGAATTTTGCTAAAATGATGATGCAGGTTCCATTTAAAATCATCAATTTACACAACGAAAATTTTGAAAATCCGGCGGTAATTATATGTAATCATCAGTCGTACTTAGATTTATTATACACTCTTTTGCTCTCTCCCAAAATTATTGTTTTGACCAATATGTGGAATTGGAATACTCCATTTTATCGCAGAATTATTCGCTATGCAGAATTTTTACCGGTTGCGGATGGAATAGAAAGTAATATTCATAAGATAAAAAAGATGGTAGAACGAGGTTATTCCGTGCTGATTTTTCCGGAAGGAACTCGCTCGGTTGATTGCAAAATCGCTCGTTTTCACCAAGGCGCGTTTTATTTGGCGAAAGAGCTTAATTTAGATGTTTTGCCCGTCGTACTACACGGAATCGGTCATATTTTCCCGAAAACGGAATTTCTGACGCGTAAAGGAAGCATAACGATTAAGGTCTTGCCTCGCATTCAACCTGAGAATGAACAATATAGAAAAGACAAAGAATTATTGCAAACTGCCCGTTCTTTTCGCAAGTTGATGCAAGACGAATATCAAAATATGGTTGATCAATATGAAACGCCGGCTTATTACAAAGACTTGGTTTTGCATAATTACATTTATAAAGGGAAAGAGATTGAAAAGAATGCTCGTAAAATATTGAAAAAAAATACTGTAAACGAAGAATTTATCAATTCTTTGCCCATGGAGGGGCATATTTTAATTACCCATTGTGGGTGCGGCGAAGTGGTGCTGTTGGCAGCTTTAGTGAAAAACAAACTCCAGATTACCGCTACGGATGATAATGAGGAAGCACTTACCATTGCTCAAAACTGTACTTCTGTTCCCTCAAATTTGCATTATGTGCATCAAATAGATTCACAAATCAAGTTTGATATGACCATTAATATGAAAAATCAATACAAATAAAGACAATAACCAATAAAAAATATAGAAATGTTTAATCCTGAAATTGAATATCAACCCGGCGAAATTATTAGGGCATTTCAAGAAAAAAAAATGCGGGAAACATTAGCCTACGTCAACCATCATTCCCGCTTCTACCAAACTTTATTTCAGCGTAATCATATTGATTCCGATAAAATTCAGACACTGAAAGATTTACAATACATTCCCCTTACGACGAAGGAAGATTTACAAATGCACAATGAAGATTTTTTCTGTGTCGATAAATCTAAAATCGTTGATTATATAACAACTTCAGGAACACTGAGCGACCCGACAACGTTCGCGATGACCGACAAAGACCTGGACCGTTTGGCATACAATGAAGCCATCTCTTTTACCTGCGCTTCCGGTCACCCGGGCGAGGTGTATCAATTAATGACCACCATTGATAAACGTTTCATGGCAGGGTTAGCTTATTTTTTGGGACTTCGTAAAATGGGCGCCGGCGTGATTCGTGTAGGAAATGGAATCCCTGAATTACAATGGGATACAATTAGAAGAATTCAACCCGATGCCATCATTTGTGTACCTTCTTTTATTCTCAAAATTATTAAATATGCTGAAGAACACAACATCGACTATCAAAAATCATCCATCAAAAAAGCAGTTTGTATCGGTGAAAATTTAAGAGAACAAGATTTTTCATTAAACCTTTTGGGGAAAAAGATTAAAGAAAAATGGGATATTGACCTCTATTCTACCTACGCTTCAACCGAAATGAGTACCACTTTCTGCGAATGCAAAGCCGGAAAAGGCGGTCACCATCATCCCGAACTGATTATTTGTGAATTGTTGGATGAAAACGACAATGTTGTTGACGAAGGGGAAATCGGCGAATTGACCATCACTACATTAGGTGTGGAAGGAATGCCTCTGATTCGTTTTAAAACAGGCGATATGGCGCAATTCCATTATGAGCCGTGCAGCTGCGGACGCACAACAATGAGAATCAGTCCTATCATTGGACGTAAAAACCAAATGATTAAACTCAAAGGAACCACACTCTACCCCGCAACCATTTTTGACGTGCTCGACAATGTGGATTATGTTGAGAATTACATCGTTGAAGTAAGCCTGAATACCATCGGCACGGACGAAGTAAAGGTTATTATTGGAAGCCATTTACCTGAAGATGAAGAAGTTATTAAGGATTTAAAAGATAGATTCCGTGCAAAATTGAGAGTCGCTCCCGATATTGTTTTTGATGATATTGATAAGATTAGAAAAATTTCGATGCCTGAAATTAAACGTAAACCGATTAAATTCATCGACAAACGCAAACAATAGTTATCCGATTAAGAAATTAGGATGTTGTTGAGGCGAACCACTGTTTCAACGCTGCGGCTTTGCTTTTCCCAATAATGACAGCCAATTCTTCCTCCGTGGCAGCCTTTATTCGTTGCACACTCTTAAAATGTTGTAACAACTTTTCCGATAAAACTTTACCTATTCCGGGCGCTTGGTCTAATTTCGACTCGATACTCTTTTTGGCTCTTCGTTTGCGATGGTGCGTAATGCCAAAATGATGCACTTCATCGCGAATTAATTGCAATAATTTTTGAGATTCCGACTTCTTGTCAATAAATAACGGAAGCGCATCGCCAACTCTGAAAATGTCTTCCAATCGTTTGGCAATGCCAATCATGTAAATTTTGTCCGTCAACTCAAGCTTTTCCAAACTGCGATATGCCGAGCTGAGTTGACCTTTTCCGCCATCAATAATGATTAAATTCGGTAGCGGTTTTTGCTCATCCAATAATCTTTTGTATCGTCTGTATATGACCTCTTCCATAGAGGCAAAATCGTCGGGGCCTTCAACCGTTTGAATGTTATAATGACGATACTCTTTTTTGGCGGGTTTCCCATTCAGGAAACAAACCATAGCGGCAACGGGTTCTTCACCCTGTGTGTTGGAATTGTCGAAGCATTCAATATGTGTTGGCAAAACGTTCATTTGCAAATCTTTCTGTAAATTTGCAAGGACACGTTGACTATGTCTTTCGGGATTCACCAAATCGCGGCGTTTGTTCTTTTCTGCCATAAAAGTCATGGCATTTCGCAATGACAAGTCTATCAATTTCTTCTTATCCCCGCGTTGCGGAACTGAAAAATTGAATCCCTCTGCCACTGTTTCCGGCATAAAAGGCAGAATAATCTCACTGTTTAATTTCCCGAATCTTTCCTGAATTTCTACCATGCCCAAGAAGAGCAAATCCTCTTTTGTTTTGTCTAACTTATGGGCAATTTCTATGGTATAAGCTTGAATGACAGCGCCTTCAACAATTCGCATAAAGTTAACATAAGCACTTTGTTCATCTTCAACAATTGAAAAAATATCGAGATTGGTGATTTCGGGATTCACAACAACGGATTTCCCTTTAAATTGAGTAAGAATATCAATTTTATTCTTTAAAACTTGTGCTTTTTCAAACTCCCATTTATCGGCACATGCCAACATTTCTTCTTGTAATTGCTTGATTATTAAGTTACTATTTCCTTTTAATATTTCTATTATTTTATGAATATTGTCTTGATACTCTTCTTTGGAAATGTATCCCGCGCACGGAGCCGCACACCGTTTAATCTGATATTGCAAGCACGGACGCTGTCCTTTATGAAATATTTTGCAGTTTCTGATTGGAAAAATTTCAAATATCATTCGCAAAAGCGTGTGCATGTATTTTAATGACGCATAGGGACCGAATATTTCATTTTCGTGCCGATTGGGATTGCGAGTTACATAAATCTTTGGATATTCTTCTTTCGATACAGCAATCCAAGGATAGGTTTTATCGTCCTTTAAAAGAATATTATAACGAGGTTTGTATTGCTTAATTAAAGTGTTTTCCAATAAAAGTGCTTCCCACTCCGTATCCACAATAACGGTATGAATATCGCGAATTTTGGATACTAATATTCTTAATTTGGGCGATTCGTGGGTTTTGTTGAAATAAGAGGAAACGCGACGTTTTAAATTCTTGGCTTTGCCGACATAAATAACCTTATCGTTTTCGTCCAAAAAACGATAAACTCCCGGCTTGGTTGAGAGTGCGGATAGAATAAGTTGGATTTTATTTTTTGGAGAGTTTGTCATTTTCTTTTTTTATTATTATCACTTCGCAAGCGGCATAGAGAAAATAGATAATAATAAATGCGATAGCAAAATTCCATTTATCTTTTTGATTAACAAGAATATAGATAAGTAAGAAAATCAGACAAGACATAAACTTGATGATGCGGGAAAGAATATATCCCGATACAAATTTTTTAGATTCTCGTTTTGCTGCATCGCGAAGAACGATATAAAGTGTAAAAAGTGTCAGAAAGAAGAAAAAAATGACAATAAATGGCAATGCAGGAGAAGCATACACGGGGAAGATTGCTTGCATGGCAATGGTCAATGCCGTAACGATAATTGAAAAGATAATCAGTCGATAGACGTACTTGGAAACTTTAATTTTTGCCATTATTTTTTATTTTTTTGTGACAGATTATGAATCATTAAATACATAGCAAGGGCAATAGAAGCCATTGCACAAACTATTGTAAACAAAGGAGATACATTAAGCCATTGGTCTAATTTAACGCCACCGAAAGTACCGCCGGCAATGATAATTCCCATTTGGAATGCCATGCCGGAATAACTTGCGCCGCTACTCCACTGTTTTTTGTCGCTCATTATTTATTGTCAGGTGCAGGGTCATTTTGGGCGGGCTGCATGGCAATTTTCCCGTTTTGGATTTTGCAGTTTCCAACAAAATTGGCGCCGGGTTCAATCGACAATTTGCAAGCAACAATATTGCCGATCAAAACGGCAGTTGCTTTTAGGGAAATAAGGTCAACGGCAGTAACGTTGGCTTTTACTTTGCCCTCAATTTCAATGCTGTCGCATGTGATATCGCCTTCCAATTCACCGGTTTCACCAATGATGACTTTCGATTTGCATTTGATATTTCCTTTGATGTTTCCATCTATTCTGCAATCGCAATTGGATACAATGTCGCCTACTAATGTTGTGCCGGAAGCTATTATGTTTACTCCTGCTACTTCACCTGATTCGTATAATTTTACCATAATATATGAATTTAATTGATGATTATTTATCGTTTAAATAGTTGTCTTTAAAAAATTGTTCGTATAACGGTCGAGATGCTTTTTCTTTATAAAAAGTGCTGTAATTGCCCGCACTCATTGGGAAAATAATGATATTTTTTGACAAAATATCGGCTTTAAATTTGTCATTTTTTGTAAAGCTATAGTAATAATCCATAGCCGTTTCCTTGTTTTTAAAGCGCGAAACCGTTACAATTTGTTCATCTTGTGTAATATAGAAGCTATTAATATTAAAATTTTGCAAAGAATAAACTTGTTTATTGAAATCGGAAATCTGATTCTTGAGTTCCATAACCGAGAGTTTGTGGACTTTCACAATAAGAGTAACATAATGCCAATCGTTGGGAGCAAAAGTGAAATAGCTCTGTCCCGAATTAGCCGCTGTATCCTTTGGTTGATCTACATTATTTTTTGCATGCACCGGTTCGGGTTCTGCAAAATTTAATAACAGAATGCGTGCCAACTCTTCCACTTCGGTTCCTTTGTAATCCGTTACAATATTTTGAAGAGCGATTTTTAGGGCTTGGTCACCTTGCACCTGACCTATTGCAACAGCACGTAAATAGGCGAATTTGGAATTCAAAACGGTGTCGTGGCAACTTGCCAAAGCTTCGTCGGCCGATGCAATTGTGGATTGCCACTGTTTATTGGTAAACTGTTGATAGGTAGCTTCATACTTCTTCTCCATCTCCTTTGTTTTCGCAGCCAACTTTTCATAATAGTCCGGCTCATTAATTAAACGGGCATAATCGGTTTGAGCATATTGGGTAAGGATAATATTTTTAGGATTTTCGTATTTGTTGCTTTTCATACTTTGATAGTTCAAATACAGAAGATAAAGAGCGGAGGGAGTAAGTTGGTGATTGGGAAAGCGTGTATAGAACTTTTCTAATGTTTCGGTGCCGCGTTCTCTATCATTCAACAAATCGAAATAAATGATTGCAGCTTGGTATAAAGCATTGGCAATGATTGCGTTAGAAGAATCGATAGCCCCTTGTGTCAGTGGCAGATCTTGAGTATAATAGCGTTCATCTTCAGGGTCGATGGAACGTTTCAAAATCGGGTTTCCATTTTCGTCATATTCGGTGGTATCGGTTTCTTCTTTCGGATTATTCATTCCCGCCATATCATCGAATGAAATTTGTTGTTTGTTGCTGATGCGCCAATTGTCTTCCAATTTACGACTTCCCCACCGTCTTAAGAATTCGGTTTTCCCGGCGGACATTGTCGTCGAATTATAGAAATACCATTTCCCCGAATTGTTATTGTTGAGGTTCGGATTCACATTGGCATAACCCAAAGCATTCTGCAAAGCAGCTGTTTTGTTGGCTTCTTCTTGCTCTTTGCGTTGTTTTTCGCGTTTATATTCGGCCACCTTCCCTTTTACCCAACGATCACGCTCTTTTTCGTCCATTTTGGCGATACGCTGCAAACTATCTTGAACATATACAATTTGCAAATTATCAACAAGTTCCGTCAAAATTTTGGTCTTCTTCATGATGTTTGCATAGTCCGGATAGTTTTTAGGAAGTGAGATAGTGGCTGTATCGTAATAGGCTTTTGACTTGGGATACTGTTCTTGTTGAAAATAAATCTCTGCCAATTTTAAAGAGGAGTGAGTGCGTTGAAAATCATTTTCTTTGTAAGAAGCAACAGAAAGTGCCAAATGCTGAGCACGACTGACGGTATCTTCATCTATACGGTCAATTTCAGAAATCGCGTAATAGATTTGGTCTTTAAAATCTTCATTTTTCTCTTCTTTGAGCATTTTGTTAAGCTCTTTGAGGATTTCATTTTTTCGGTCAAGTGTTCCGTCATAGTTGGTCGCAAGGTGCATTCTTGCGTTGAATTCCATTTCGTAAGAAGAACTTTTTTTAATGACATACATAAAGGCTTCATGAGCATCTGCCGGCTGTTCCATCTTTTCATATAACTGTCCCAAAATGAAGTACATACGTGTGCGGATAGCTTTTTTGGGTTTATTGTTCAAAACATCTTGGATGTTATTGATGGCGGATTCAATATCGCCGTCGGGAGCAGTGAGGTGGTATTCTGCCGCTGTCATCGCATATTCAACATTCAATTTTTTTGATTTTTTGGGTTGAACGTAGTAGCGAGTTTCGGTTATGATCTCTTGGGCACGTGTAAAATATTTCTGACGCATTGCGCACCGTGCATTCCATATCATAGCCTCTTCAACACAATTCCCTTTTTTATGAGTAGAGATAATATAACCGAAAATACGTTGTGCCTGCACATAATCTTGTTTGTAGAAATAGGCTTTCCCCATCATCAAATAGGCATCGTCAATGTATTTGACGTACTCTTTCCCTTTGAAAAACATGGAGTGTTTATAAATGGATTTGGAGGCTTTTTCAATTACGCGGTCCATAGAAGGATAGATGGGAGATAACTCTTCCTTCGGAGGATAAACATATATTGGTAATGTATTGATATAATTATCTTTACAAATATTTTGATATTCTATTTCGCCGCCTTTCAACGCTTCTTTTCCATTGAAATTGACATTGTACCGTGACGTAAGATTATGATAGGCACGATTGAGTCCTGTATTTTTACGTGTGGAACATGAACTGCTAATAACCATGATTAGCACAAAAACGGTAAGGTAGTATATTGGTAAGTGTATCTTGTTATGTTTCAATTGGTTTTATTTTTGGTGAAAACAGACTGCAAAAATAACGTTTTTTATTGAATATTATTTTTAATAATGGACTTATTTTCAAAATTATTCTGATTGTTATCCCATTTTTCATAACATTGAATAATTTTGGTCACAAGGTGATGACGAACGACGTCGGAATTATCCAAAAAAATAAAGTCGATACCTTTGATATTTTTGAGAATTTTTTCGGCTTGTACCAATCCTGAATATTGGTGTCGGGGCAAATCAATTTGGGTTATATCACCGGTAATGAAGAACTTGGCATTTTTTCCCATACGTGTCAGGAACATTTTAATTTGACTTTCGGTAGCATTTTGAGCTTCATCCAAAATGACGTAAGCATTATCCAAGGTACGACCGCGCATAAAAGCGAGGGGAGCGATTTCAATGGTTTTGTCTTCCAAGTAGCCCAATAATTTTTGCATCGGCATCATATCGCGGAGTGCGTCGTAGAGTGGTTGGAGGTACGGATCCAATTTATCGCGCAGGTCGCCGGGTAAAAAGCCAAGGTTTTCGCCGGCTTCAACGGCGGGACGCGTAAGAATAATGCGTCGTATCTGTTTGTTTTTCAATGCTCTGACTGCCAATGCGACAGCAGTATAAGTCTTACCTGTTCCGGCAGGACCGATAGCAAAAACCATATCGTTTTGGGCAGCACTTTCCACCAACCGTTTTTGGTTGGGCGTGATCGCCTTGATTACTTTCCCTTCGCGACCATGTAAAATAACATCGCCGTTCATTTTGTCACTATCCAAACGATAAAAAAACTCATCTTCATTGGCGGTAATGTTGAGAATATCGGTTTCTGTCAGTGTTTCAAAATGTTCATAGTGTGCCGAAAGTAGTTGAAATCGAGATTCAAAAGTTTTGACCTCTTCGTCCGCCCCCACAATTTTAAGTTCATTTCCCCGTGCAGTGATTTTCAATTTCGGATAAATGTTTCGCAACAAGTCTATATTGCGGTTATTCTTTCCATATATTCCGACTGCAATAGGTTGTTCTACAATGATTAACTTCTCCATATAAAAGATTTGAAAGAATGTAAATTGTTTATTATCAATGTTTTATTGTACAATTATAATAAATAAATGAACCTGCAAATATATGAATTATTTTGGGTTTAAGGAAAAACAAATAACGAACAAGCATGGCAAAACCAATCTAATAAATGACGATACATTCTTTTAATGTGTCCATTATAACAAACGTTGGGTAAAAAATTTTGGTAAAACGTATTTTTTCCCGAAAGTGGGAACGTTTTACCTTACTGCGCCAACGATTGGAGCGGCACCCCGCAGCAGACGCTGCATAGAAGAAAGGAGATAGAAGAACGGAGAAAGAAAATTGGAGCAGGGATTATCCGACAGGGTCAGGCAGCGAATGCGAGGAGTCTAGCGAAAAGCGTGACGGCAGTTTTTCTGTGTGAGAGGTGAACGGTCAGAAGGGAGAGTTGTGAATAATGGAATTTGTGCGTTGGGAAAAACTGCCGGGGCGCCCAAAAAAAATAAAAAAATCAAAATGGACGAATTTTTCAGAATGATTTCAGATTTAGGTGGTTATTTTGCAGCGTGAAATTTATTAATGAACTTAAAACAATAAACAGTGAAAAAGACAATTTTAATGGTATTATGCTTCGCCTTCTTTAGTTTAACCGCTTGCGAAAAAGGCGATATTCCAATTCAAAAAAATCAATTACCCAAAGCGGCACAACAGTTTATTGATCAACATTTTGCAACTTGCGAAATTTCGTACGCGATGAAAGATAGCGATGCGTTGGATGTTACTTACGAAGTGGTTTTTGTAAACGGTTACAAATTGGAGTTCGACAAAAAAGGAAATTGGACGGAAGTCAATTGCAAGACCACCGCCGTGCCTGATGCAATTGTTCCTGCCAAGATTAAAACGTACGTTTCTCAAAATTTCGGACAACAATTTATTGTAAAAATCGATAAGCAACGCTCCGAAACCGAAGTTGACCTGAACAATGGATTGGAATTGGTTTTTGACAGCAAAGACAATTTTAAAAGAATGGAGGATTAACACGCAGAGTGGTGACAGATGAGACAGATACCTGTCATTCAAAAAAGAGCGATACTCTTCAATAAACGCCCGGTTCGGGCAGAATAAAAAGAGAATCGCTCTATTTTTATTTTTTGTCTTCTGATTGACAATTTTTTGATTATTAGAACTTTGGATAAATAGAGATAATTTTTTGGAAAGTGGCTGCCAATATTGATTTTTTTGTTACTTTTGCGGACCTTTGGAGGAAAAAATTATTAATCATATAAATCTGTTATAATAGTGAAAAGTACACCGATTGCCATTGACCTTGTCAATAAAATTATTGCCGAAAACGGTATTAAAGAGGTAGGAAAAGCCTCGATTCGCGAAATCAAAAAATTGATAAATGACATTGAAAAAGCAAGTAATGTGAAATTTGTTCGTATGGAGATGGGCATTCCGGGTATTCCGGCGTGTAAGATAGGCGTGGATGCACAAATCAAAGCACTGCAAAGCGGCATCGCTACCCTTTATCCCGACATTGACGGTATTCCCGAATTGAAAACCGAGATGTCGAAATTTGTAAAAAACTTTATTGACCTTGATGTAGCACCGGCTTCCTGCATTCCTACGGTCGGCTCCATGATGGGCGGCTTGGCATGTTTTATGACTTTCTCCCGCCTTCATAAAGAAAAAGATACTACCCTTTTCATCGACCCCGGATTTCCGGTTCAAAAAAATCAACATCGCGTGACGGGGTTAAAATTTGAAACTTTTGACGTGTATGATTTTCGCGGCGATAAGCTGAAAGATAAATTGGAAAGCTATTTAAAGAAAGGCAATATTCATTCCATCATCTATTCCAATCCTAACAATCCGTCATGGATTTGCTTCACCGACAAAGAGTTAAAAATTATTGGCGATTTGGCAAATCAATATGATGTATGTGTAATTGAAGATTTGGCCTATTTTGGCATGGATTTCAGAAACGACATCTCCAACCCGGGCGTGCCGCCTTTCCAACCCTCCGTGGGCAAATATACCGACAACTATGCTTTGTTGATTTCAAGTTCCAAAGCTTTCAGCTACGCGGGCGAACGTATTGGCATGTTGGTACTTTCCGACAAATTATTCAAGAAAGAATCTGCCGATTTGATTCCATTCTTCGGCACGCCGATTCTGGGACGCGCCATCATCTACGGTACTGTTTATGCCATTAGTTCCGGCACCTCTCATTCCGCACAATTTGCGTTGGCAGCCATCTTAAAAGCTTGTAACAACAAAGAATACAACTACTTGGAAGACGTTCGCGAGTATGGCGAAAAAGCAAAAATTATGAAAAAAATCTTTACCGATAACGGCTTCAAAATTGTTTACGACCATGATGAAGACAAACCTCTCGCCGATGGTTTCTACTTCACCTTATCCTATCCGGGATTGTCGGGCGAGCAATTGTTGAAAGAATTACTTTACTACGGAATAAGTGCCATCTCGTTGGAAATCACCGGCAGCAGCCACAGCGAAGGTCTTCGCGCCTGCGTATCGTTGGTCAACCGTGATCAATTCCCTGATTTGGGAAAAAGAGCAATTTGCTTCCGTGAAAATCATCAATAACTGTTTATTCAATGAAACCATGTAAGCTGTTTTTTCTTTTTTTTCTGGTTTCTTTGTGCCTCTTTTCCGGTTGTAAAAAACAGAAAGATGCAAAAAAGATTGAAAAAACGCCGCAATGGTTTGCCCAATATACTTTTTTTGATATTGACGAATATTACGACTTTTTACAAGATCAAATCAACTCTCTGTCAGACAGAGAATTGATTTTTAGTGAGCAGGTCAAAGCTTACTACGATGAACAAGACGAACCGATATGGACGATCAACGGATTTCAGGAACACCATATTGATACAATGGTGACAGTTCTTTCGCGTTCGTGGGAGCACGGATTGTCGCCAAGGATTTTCGGTTATGAGCAAATTCAAAAAAATATTCACGATATTCGTTCGATGGAGTTTAACAATGCCGATGATTTGTATGCAGCATTGGCGCAATTGGAAGTGCAGTTGACGAATGCGTACATTTTGTATTCCAACAGTTTAGTCTTCGGAGCCACCGACCCTTTGATGGTAAATGGTAATAAATGGCTCTGCAACAGAGAGGTTCCCACTGCCGAATTTGTCACCCATTCTCTAATGGCGTCCGATACGGCGATGGCCTACTTGGAACAAATACAGCCGCATGACAGTAATTATTTGGCGTTGCAAAAAGAGTTGAAAGGATTTTTACTATTAAAAGACACTGTTTTTACGCCAATTCCATACCTTGAGGGACGTGCCGGACAGCGAGTTGCCCATGCGCACCTGATAGGCGAACGTCTGAAAGTGTTGGGATTGATGAAGCCGTCTTATACTCCGAGCGATACGTTGTCGAGGACGTTGATGCGCGCCCTGAATCGTTTTCGCGAGAACCGCGCCATTCCGGTCAGTCATTCGTTGGATGTTGAAACAATTGATGCGTTGAATTGGCAGCCGAAGGATTATATTGACAAATTGTCGGCGAACATGGAGCGATATCGGTGGAAAGTGACGCCGCAGAAAGAGAGTGCTTTTATTGCCGTCAATATTGCCGATTTTTCGATGATTGCCTATTGTGCGGATACTATAGCCATTCGCACGCGGGTTTGTTGCGGCAAGTCGCCGGCACGGGAAAAATCACTTGATTCGTGTTTGGTGGACGGATTGCTGCCGGCGCAAAAATCGGAAACCCCATTGCTGTATAGCGAAGTGAATTGTGTGGTACTCAATCCCGAATGGAATATACCGTATAGTATTTTGAAAGATGAGTATTATCCTAAGTTGGTCAAAAATAACGTGAAAGTCATTCAGAAAGAGAAGTTGCACGTCATGGTCGGGAAGACAAAGCAAGAGGTATTACCCGAAACGATAAATTGGAAAAAAATCAGTCCCAAAAATATTCCTTATCGTTTGGTACAGTCCTCGGGAACACATAATGCGTTGGGGCTGTTGAAATTCAATTTTCCCAATACGGAGTCGGTATATTTGCACGATACCAATTTGAAGAGTGCGTTTAAGCGGCGTGTGCGGGCGTTGAGTCATGGCTGCGTGCGGGTGGAAAATCCGATGGACTTAGCAACTTTGCTACTGCGCATGAACGAATATACCGATGAAGAGATGGAGGAAGTAATGATTATTTTGGGCAACGAACCTACCACCGAAGAGGGTGAACTCTATTTGGAAAAACGATTGGAAAAAGAGCAAAAATATTTTGAGAAATTGGCACCGGAAGATACCGTTTTCTATCGCCCGCTGCGCCCCACAAATTTGTATTTAAAGAAAAAAATGCCGGTTTACTTTGAATATCATACCTGTTTTTTAGGCGAAAACGGTGACGTGCAATACCGTCCCGACATTTATAGCAAAGAATATAACGGCTTGACCTGTTTAAAAAGATTGGAGAAATAAAAGATGTTGAAAGGGAAAAAAATTTGTGTGGTTTTGCCGGCTTACAACGCAGAAGGAACGTTGGAAAACACCTATCGTGAAATTCCTTTTTCCATTGTTGATGAGGTGGTTTTGGTAGATGATAACTCTACGGATGATACGGTAAGTGTTGCAAAATCATTGGGTATTAACCACATTTTAACGCATGAACGCAATAAAGGCTACGGTGGCAATCAAAAAACCTGTTACCAAAAAGCACTTTCTTTGGGCGCGGATGTAGTGGTGATGCTGCACCCCGATTATCAGTATTCCCCCAAGTTAATTGAATCAATGTGCTATCTGATTGTCAATGAAGTATATCCGGTAGTGTTAGGTTCCCGAATACTGGGAAAAGGTGCCAAAAAAGGAGGAATGCCGTACTATAAATATTTCTTTAACCGCTGTTTGACGGCTTTTCAAAATTGCATAATGAATCAGAAGTTGGCGGAATATCATACCGGCTATCGGGCATTTTCGAAAGAGGTTTTGAATAAGATCAATTTTATGGATAATTCTGATGATTTTGTATTTGATAATCAGATGATTGCTCAGATTTTCTATGCCGGCTTCGAGATTGCGGAAATCACTTGTCCGACGAAGTATTTCAAGGAGGCATCTTCAATTAATTTCCGCCGAAGCGTAAAATACGGATGGGGAGTCGTACGCACATCCTTGGAATACCGATTGCAAAAATGGGGTATAATTAAGTGTAAATATTTGATACTGAAATAGCTCTCAATAAACCGACCGTTCGGGTATTCTTCTTTCAAGTCAGCAGAGTTGAAAACAATGTTTTTTTTTTATAATTATTAGGGCGCCCCGGCAGTTTTACCTCCGCGCCAACCCGTTTTCCCCTACTATCTTCTTTCGGTTTTTTCCTACGCAAAACTGCCGTCACGCTTTCCGCTTTTCTTATGATAAAAACAAGGGGTTTTTATAATTTTTTTCATATTTACGATTTTGCTTGATAACAGCGAACATTCTTGATATTAATTTTGCTCTTACGGCATTACTCCTCGCAGCGGCGGCTTTCCTGACCTTGTCTTAAAATCCCTGCCCCAATACTTTCACCTTTTACCTTTCACTTCTCACCTGCAAAGCCGCCGCTGCTGCGGGGTATCCGCTACAATCGTTGGCGCGAGGAAAGGAAAAACAGGGATACTTTCACCCTCAAAAAATGTCATTTCGTCATAATTAACTTTTATTAACATTTTACCCCTTGATTTTCGGTATTCGTTGGTTGTATCTTTGCCCTGTGTTCGAGAACGGAATTATTCATCCTGCTTGACGACCAAAACTCATTAGTTACTATAATTACTCTATGATGAAACAGAAAATCATTTTATCTCGTTACACAGATCTAAGTTCTGATTATGGATTTAAAAATATGTTTGGAAAAGATATAAATAAGTCGGTATTAATTCATATCCTTAACGTGCTCATTCCGGATAAGGCTGAAAAAATTATTGACCTTACCTATAATAATGTTGAAATATTGGGAAATACAAAAGATGACAGGCGGGCAATCTTTGATATATTCTGCACAACTGACAAAGGAACTCAATTTATTGTGGAAATGCAAAATTTGAAACAGAAAACTTTTCTCAATCGCGCAAAATTCTACGGCAGCTCTATTATTGTAAAAGAAGCTAAAAAGGGCAATTGGGACTATCATATCCCCAAAGTATATCTCATTGCCATTATGAACTTTCAAGTAGGAGCTGATGATGATAAAAGTTATTACTCATACTCAGAAGAAAAAATACATGGTAACCCGTATCTTGCGAACGACTTATTAAGACATATTTATGTAGAATTACCGAAATTCAACAAAACAATCGATGAATTGGAAACGGAGATAGATAAGTGTATTTATTTGCTAAAGCATTTGGGCGAGTTGGAAGATATACCTAAAATCTATCTGAATACAGAATATGAAAAAATGTTTAAAATAGCAGAAATCGCAAATTTAAGTAAGATGGAAATAACAAAATATGAACGCAGTTTAAAAGCGAAAAGAGATAATCACAATTGCATGGAATATGCCAAAAATGAAGCAAAGATTGAGGGGTGGAAAGAAGGTATGGAGAAAGGTATGGAGAAAGGCATGGAGAAAGGCATGGAGAAAGGTATGGAGAAAGGTATGGAGAAAGGTATGGAAAAAGGTATGGAAAAAGGTATGGAGGAAGGAAGAATGGCAGGAAAACGGGAGGCACAAATTACAATTGCCAAATCTCTCTTGAGTTTGCAAATACCGATTGAGCAGATAATGACAGCCACCGGCTTAACAAAAGAAGAATTAGAAGAATTACACTCTTAAA
>CAYYHC010000022.1:0-18339 GCA_964471715.1 uncultured Lentimicrobiaceae bacterium
AGAGAATAAACAAAAAGAAAACGATGAACATGGCTTGCAGTTGGTTGTCAGCGACACTGGAAATAAAAAAACCCAACCCCAACATAACCAACAAATAAACGGCGGTCATTGCCAACAGCAAAGGAATACTTCCTTGAATGCTGATACCGAAAACAAGATACATAATGACCAATCCCACAATAAATTCCAGCATTCCCAAAATCCAAAATGGGATCATTTTGCCCAACAAAAACTGCCACTTTTTAATAGGAGTAACATTAATTTGCTCAATGGTACCAATTTCTTTTTCACGAACAATGTTTAAGGCGGTAACATAAGCACCGATCAAAGTGACCAAAATGATTAGAATGCCGGGTACAATCAGCGTTTTGTAATTCATCTGTTCGTTGTACCAATAAACGTTGGTGGTAAGCAGTTGCGTCTGTTCCGACAGTCCCGGACTCATTTCGGCGAAAGTCATTAAATAATTGCCCAACACATTTTGCACATATTCCGTTCCCAGTCCGGCTTTGACCGTATTAATCGCATTAGCGGTAATGCCGATAACCGTTCCCTCTTGCGTGATAATATCTTTTTCAAAATTGTGCGGAAATTCAATAATAAAATCAATTCGATCCCGCTTCATCTCCTTTTCAGCTTCGATTTTGGAACTCATGATGCCGTGGTTAATGAAGTAGGGCGAAGCAGTAAATTTTGAAATTATGTCGGCAGTCATTGAAGATTTATCGTTATCAATGAAGGCAATATTTACATTTTTAATCTCATAATCTGCCGTAAAAGGAAATAGTAAAAACTCGGCTAACGGCGCAAGAACCAATATTTTCCAAAGCAATGAGTTGCGGAAAACCTGTAAAAATTCTTTTTTTATCAACATTAGAATTATCCGCATACTTACCTCCTTTTATCTAATCTACTTAAACTAATTGTAATCAGCAGTGCTGCCATTCCCAATAGGATAACCAAATATAACCAAATATCGAAAATTCCGGAGCCCTTAATCATTACATCTTTAATGGCAATAATGAACCATTTAGCCGGAAAAATATTGGCTAATAATTGGAAAACAAAGGGCATATTATCAATAGGAAACAGAAAACCGGACAGAAGAGCAGTGGGAAGAAACAGCCCCATCATTGTAATCATCATGGCATCTAATTGAGTTTTCACCAATGACGAAATCATCATACCAAAAGAGGCGGAAGTGAGCATAAAGATAATACAAAGAAGCAACAACAGCCAAATACTGCCCTCAATGGGCATTTTAAAAACAGCGACACTGATAATAATGATGGCAATAGTAGAAATAAACGACAAAATCATATACGGAATGACTTTCCCTATGACGACGTACAATTTTTTGACGGGTGCGATGAGTAACATTCCCATCGTACCGGTTTCCACTTCGCGCGAAAGCGTAATGGATGACAAAAGCGCAGTCACAATAATCATTATCAAGGTAATAATCCCCGGAACGAACATATAAACACTGTTGGCTTCAGGATTATACATCATTTTTGTATTCATTTCAATGGGAATCTTTGACGGCATATTGGAGTTATAATCCAACGTAAAATCATGTAAAATGGCTTTCACATAATTGTTCAAAATGGAGGCCACATTCAAGTCGGATACATCGCTGATAATCTGTATGGTAACAAATTTTTCTTTGGTCAGAACATTTTCAAAATTGGGCGGAATAATCAACGCCAATTTAATATTTTTACTTTTAAAATCGTTACCTATTTCCGTTTCCGATTTAGGAGAAGAGACGATTTCAAAGTAACCGGAAGCACAGATTTTTTCAATTAAAGCTTTTGATTGTGAATCGTTTGCCAAGTCCAAAACCGAAATTCTGGCGTGATTGATGTCAGTGCTGATGGTAAAACCGAACAGCAAAACCAAAACAAGCGGAATGGCCAGGACAAGAAATAAAGTGATTTTATCTCGAAAGATATGAATAAATTCTTTATTTAATATTTGTCTTAACTCCTTCATTCTTTATGACTTATCTCTCAACAAATTTTACAAATACTTTTTCGATGGAATCGACCTGCATTTTCTCTTTCAATTCTGCCGGTGTACCAATCAGTTTCAGCTGGCCGTTCGACATAATCGAAACACGCCCGCAATACTCAGCTTCATCCATATAGTGAGTTGTTACAAAAATGGTTACACCTTTTGAAGCGGCTTCATAGATTAAATTCCAAAACTCTCTTCTCACAATTGGGTCAACGCCGCTGGTAGGTTCATCCAAAAATACAATTTGTGGACGGTGCAACATTGCCGTGGCAAAAGCCAATTTTTGCTTCCAACCCAAAGGAATAGAATGAACAATCGTTTTGGTTTTATCTTCCAAATTGAGAGTCGTCAATGCTTCAAAAATCCTTTCCTTCAATTCTTTACGTGGAATACCATAAACAGTTCCGAAGAGTTGCATATTTTCATAAATCGTCAAATCATCGTACAATGAAAAACGCTGGCTCATATAGCCGATATGCTTTTTAATCAATCTGGCAGAGGTTTTAAGGTTAAATCCGGCAATCGTCGCTTCCCCGTAAGTGGGCTGCAACAGACTGCATAACATTCGGATTGCCGTCGTTTTTCCGGCACCGTTGGCACCAAGAAATCCGAAAATTTCACCTTTTTTCACGTTAAAAGTAAGATTATCGACAGCGGTAAAAGAGCCGAATTTTTTTGTCAATTCCTTTACCTCAATCGAATAGGGAGAATCTATTTGCGAAGTCGAACCTGAAATGAATGGAATTTTCATATTGCAGATTTTTTGGAAGTTATTTCAATAAAACAATCTTCAATTGTGGGAGATATCTGGAGTAAATTACTATATGCCTGTCCGTTATCGTGTAAAAATTGTTCAAATTGAGGTAATGCAATTTGAATATCATCATAAAAAATGATGTGTAAATTTTCGCCATAAGGATAAAAAGTACAATTATGGTGATAATTTTCCATTATTTTGAGCAGACTAAAAATGTTGGAAGTACGAAGGGTATAAAGCGTTCCGCAAAAGTGATCAATGATATTTTGCGGGGTATCCATGGTAATAATGCTTCCTTCTTGCAAAAGGGCAATACGGTCGCAAAGAGTAGCTTCGTCCATGTAAGGAGTAGAGACAATCACCGTAATATTTTGTTGTTTGATGTTGCTTAGAATCTCCCAAAATTCCTTACGGGAAACGGGATCGACGCCCGTTGTGGGTTCATCTAAAAAGAGCAAACTCGGTTTATGGATAAGCGCGCAGCACAACGCCAATTTCTGTTTCATACCGCCGGAAAGTTTGCCCGCAAAACGATTTTTAAAGGGAAGCAATTGTTTCCAAATCGGTTTAATTAAAGCCATATTGTCTTTAATGCGACTTTGGTACATGGTGGCAAAGAAAACCAAATTTTCCTCAACGGTCAGGTCGGGATAGAGTGAAAAAGTGCCGGGAAGATAGCCTATACTTTTACGAATTTCCAAGTAATCTTTGATTAAATCTTTCTGTAAAACGGTAATTTTTCCGGAATCGGGAAGCAGCAAAGTAGTAAGAATGTTGAAAAGCGTAGATTTGCCAGCACCATCGGGACCAACAACGCCAAACACTTCTCCTTCAGCCACTTCAAAACTGACATCTTTGAGTGCGGTAATCTTTGGGGAATAGGTTTTATTCAGATTCTGAATACTGATAACCGACATAGCAGATTATTTAAAAATTACGTCACCGGGCATTCCGATTTTGGCACTGCCATCATTTTTAAATGCGATTTTCACCGCATACACCATGTTGACACGTTCATTTTTGGTTTGAATCATCTTAGGTGTAAATTCGGCTTTTTCGGAAATCCATTGCACCGTCCCGTCAAATTTTTGGCTTTTCATATCCTGCAAGTCAACATGAATTTCTGCTTTTTGACCTAATTTGATGGAAGAAAGCATATCTTCGGTCACATAGACTTTGATAAACATATTGGTAACATCGGCAATTTTGAAAAGCGGTTTTCCTTGAAATGCCAACTCATTGGGTTCTATATACTTCTTAAGTACGGTTCCTGTGATGGGAGCTTTAATTTTGCATTTTTCCATGGCGTCCTGTAACTGCAATAATTGGAAACGCATCGCTTCTACATTCTCCAAAATCGCACTTGACTGTGTATTTAAAGTCGATTTCGTAGCAGCAATTTGACTTCGGGTAATGGCAATTTCGGCATTGACATCGTCCAACTGCTTCGTAGTAGCGGCATTGGCTTCCACCAATGTAGCAATGCGGACACGCTCTTTTTCCAAAGTTTGCAGCTTCGACTGCAAAGTATTCACTTGAGAAGGAATATCGGGACGGCTTGCCAAGGTTGCCCGAATGGAGGATTCCAACTGTTGAATTTGCAAATACATTTGAAAGGTGTCAATACAACCAATCTCTTCTCCTTTTTGGTAAGTTTGTCCCTCTGCAACATCAAAATGTAATAATTTTCCATTATTTTCCGATGAAACGATAATCTCGGTCGCTTCAAAAACACCATAAGCATCGGCATCATTTTGATGATTATTACACGAAGAACAAACCATAATTATGGATAAAGAAAGAATAATTCCTACAAAAAGTGAAGAATTTTGTTTTAAATACTGTTTCTTGAATAATTTGTAACTCATTAGCGATAAATATTTTCTATCGATTATTTTATTTATTGATTGATAAATCATTGCGCTCGCAAATATAGTATTTTTTTTTGTGAAAAATGATTTTTAAAGAAAAATCGTTATTCTTTTCTATTTTAACGCAAGTATCTGTATATCAACATTTAAAAAAAATAATTAAAAAAAAGAAAAATTGGACGTGTCAATTCAAATAAAAAGTGTATTTTTGCGGTCGATTTAGCGGGGTAGAGCAGTGGTAGCTCGTCGGGCTCATAACCCGGAGGTCGTAAGTTCGAGTCTTGCCCCCGCTACAAAAAAAAAGAGTAATTTTTCAATTACTCTTTTTTTGTTTTATGATAAAGAATGAGCGTTGTCCCCTACTCCATCAGCACCACTTCAATATATCTTTCGGAGTGAAAGCCAAAAAATCCGCCCCACCCTGTATCAATTCTTCTTTTGGACGGAAACCCCACAGCACGCCGATTTTGCGCAGTCCGGCGTTCGCGGCGGTAAGCATGTCCGTGCCTGTATCGCCGGCATAAAGCGTATTTTCCGGCAGCGTGTCGGTCATCTTCAGTATTTCAAAAACGATATCGGGATTCGGCTTCGTAGGATAACCTTTGCGATTCCCCAAAACTGCCGCAAACCGAATATCCGGAAAATAATGACGCATTAATGGATCCATGACCTCGTGCGCTTTGTTGGAAGCAACCGCAATTTTAATATGGCGAGATTGCAACTCCTTCAACAAATCTTGTATTCCGTCATAAACGGTGGTCTCATCCATTTTATGAATCTCATAATAATTGAGAAACTCTTTAAATATCAAATCAATACGTTCGGGCGTTCTTGCACTTTCGGGAATTGCCCGCTCAATAAGTTTGCGTATTCCGTTGCCCACAAAAAAACGATACGCCTCGCGTGGATGCTCCGGGTAGCCAAATTTTCGCAATATATAGTTGGTGCAATTGTATAAATCTTCCAACGTATTCAGCAACGTACCGTCCAAATCGAAAATTATCAATTGGGTAGAACCTGTTTTTGAAGAATTTTTGTTCATAGTTTACAATTTTGTGTGCAAAGTTGTTTAAAAAATCAATTGCCTAATAAATACAGCTATTTACGTCAATTGTTCATTGTTATTTTTCGGAGATTCCTCACTGCGTTCGGAATGACAGTTCAACTCCGACCAACAACACAGGAAAAGCGGCGGCGCAATCGTGTCATTCCGAATGGAGCGTAGCGAAATGAGGACCCTCGTGTAAATTGTCATTTCCCGGAGATTCCTCACTGCGTTCGGAATGACGGTTCAAATCCGACCAACAACAGAGGAAAAGCGACAGGCAACCGTGTCACTCCGAATGGAGCGTAGCGGAATGAGGAATCTCGTTTTTCTCCCTAAAAATCGATTTTTTTCAACCAATTCAACGCTTGCGTTACACTTTTTACATTCTTAATGGTAAAGGTTAATTTTTTGTTGACTTCCTTAATTTGTACAACAGGATAATTCTTCTGCATAAATGCCAAAATCTTCTCAAAAAGTGAAGATTGATAAAAAGCGGCGTTGCTATTTTCGATGAAATAACCGACAAAAGAGCCTTTTTTTAGCACAATTTTTTCAAAAAACAGCGAAGCAGCTTTGCGTCGAAGCGGAATAGTCATCAACAACTCGTCCGTGACTTGCGGAACATCACCAAACATATCCTGTAACTTGCTTCTAAATTTGTCCAATTCTTCGTCTGTTTTAACGGCATCCAATTCTTTATAAAGACTCATTCGCTCACTTAGACTTGCCACATATTCAGTCGGGAACAACAATCCCAAATCGGTTTCAAGAATACACTCACGCTGTACCAAAGGTGCGTCATTTTTGTTATCTTCCTGATAATCTTCATCTTGTAATTCAAGAATGGCTTCGTTCAAAATTTTCTGATATACTTCAAACCCAATTTCTGAAATAAAACCGCTTTGGTCGGCACCCAACACATCGCCGGCACCGCGAATGTCCATATCACGCATGGCAATTTGAAAACCGCTACCAATTTCAGAAAAATCCTCAATGGCTTTCAACCGCTTACGTGCCTGCTCGTTCAAACAATCATAAGGTTTGGTCAACATATAACAAAAGGCCTGTTTGTTGTTCCGCCCTACTCTGCCACGAAGTTGATGCAATACATTCAACGCAAAATTCTGTGCATCGTTGATAATCATCGTGTTAGCATTCGATATATCCAAACCTGATTCCACAATGGTAGTGGCAACCAGCACATCATAACGCCCGTCAATAAAATCGAGCATAATTTTTTCGAGTTCTTTTCCGTCCATCTGTCCGTGGCCGATGGCAATGCGCGCATCCGGCACAAGACGTTTCACCAAACCCGCCACTTCCTGAATGTTCTGTACTTTGTTGTGAACGAAAAAAACTTGTCCACCGCGTTGAATTTCGAACGAAATGGCATCTCTGATAATCTCTTCATCAAACGGATGCACCTCTGTTTGAATAGGATAGCGGTTCTGTGGCGGTGTAGCAATCACGGAAATATCGCGCGCACCCATCATCGAGAATTGCAGCGTACGCGGTATCGGTGTCGCCGACATCGTTAGCGTATCGACCGTCACTTTTAATTCGCGCAATTTCTCTTTCGCACCTACGCCGAATTTTTGTTCCTCATCAATAATCAACAATCCTAAATCTTTAAAAACCACATCTTTACCTAAAATCCGATGCGTACCTATCAAGATATCGATTTTGCCGGATTTCAGATTTTCTAAAGTCGTTTTGATCTGCTTATTGGTTCTGAAACGGTTAATATATTCGACTTTGCAGGGCATATTGTGCAAACGTTCCGAGAAAGTGGTAAAGTGTTGCAGTGCCAATACGGTTGTGGGCACCAAAATCGCCACTTGTTTATTGTCGCACACCGCCTTAAAAGCGGCACGAATGGCAATTTCCGTTTTCCCGAATCCCACATCGCCGCACAACAATCTGTCCATCGGGGATTCCGATTCCATGTCGGCTTTTACATCTTGGATAGCCACCACTTGGTCGGGTGTGTCCTCGTACATAAATGAGGCTTCCAGCTCCGTTTGCAAATAGTTGTCGGCAGAATAGGCAAATCCTTTTTGCGCTTTTCTTTTGGCATACAATTGAATCAAATCCACTGCCAACTCCTTGACACGGCGCTTGGTACGCTCCTTCATTTTCTCCCAAGTCCCGGAACCTAACCGATGTAATGTCGGTGCTGTTCCCTCCTTGCCCACATACTTGGAAATTTTGTGCAAAGAATGAATGCTGATGTACAACGCATCTCCATCTTTATATTGCAAATGAATAACCTCCTGCTCAACGTCATTGACTTCCATCTTTGCCAACCCCTTATAAATTCCGATTCCGTGATCAATATGCACCACATAATCGCCCGGTTGCAAGTCATAAATCTCCTTCAACGTAAAGGCTTCGCTTCGTTTATATCTGTCGCGAATTACAAAACGATGATACTTCTCAAATATCTGATGGTCAGTATATACGCACAATTTTCCATCTTCATCCCGAAAGCCTTCATGCAGAATAAAAGGATAGGAATTGTACAAATCCTCCGGCGCGTAATTACTCTGTTGATTTTTGTTATAAACCAGCAACAAATCGGACATAATGTGATGCATTCGCTTCAATTGTTGCTCGTTTTCGGTCAAAAAAATAGTCATAAAACCACGCTCAAAATTGTCAATCCACTCTGCCAAGAGCAAATCCATATTCTTGCTAAACGCATTTTGCGGCTTAATGTCAAAATCCACAGTCTGAGTTGTTTCAGATAAAGCCGTGGCATCAATTTCAATCAATTTATGCTCTTCAATTGCCTTCAAATATGTTTCAGCATCAATGTACAATTCTTCCGGTGGCAGGTGGTTAAGCGGTGAATCCAAATCTTCATACTCCTTTACGACTTTTTTAAAATTGGAAACAAAAATGCGTTTGACATCTTCCGGTTTTTTAATCCAGAAGATGGCATCTTTTGACAAAAAATCAAAGAAAGGGACACGTTTTTCCTGCACCTCAATCGAAGAAGAGAGTGGCATAACGTGCAATTTATCAACATCTTTAATGGATAATTGCGTATTAGTATCAAAAAGTCGAATGGATTCTACGGTATCGCCCACCAACTCAATACGATAAGGATATTCTTCCGAAAAAGAAAAAATGTCAAAAATGGCACCTCTCCATGCAAATTGTCCGGGTTCAAACACAAAATCTTCCTGTACATATTGATATTCATACAAAAAATTAATAAAAATATCAATCGGCAAAATTTCACCTTTTTTGATGGTAAAAGAGTTCTTTTTTAAATATTGTGTCGAAACCAATTTTTCGGAAAGAGCTTCGGGATAGGTTACAATAATATATTTCCCTTGATCATACACCAATTTGTTAATGATTTCGGAACGTAATTTAATGTTGGCATTATCAATTTCGTCAAAGTCATAAGGTCTTTTGTAGGAAGAGGGAAAGTAATGAACGCGCTTTTGTTCCAAAGGCAGATGCGCATCATTTAACATTTTTTCAATGTCATGATAAAAGAAGGCGGACGATTCTTTATCCGGGAATACAAATAGTTGATTATGAGATAATTTATCAAATAATGGGGCGGCTAAAAGAGCCAATGACGAACCCTGTAAACCGGAAATAAAGAGTTGGTTTCCTTGGCTTTCTTGGCAAAGAAAATTCTCAATTACTTCTTTTTTAGGGGGTTGGAATCTACTTAATAATTCTTCTTGAACCATAATTGCGTAGGTTAGATTCTATTCCACAAATCTCTTAAAGAGCTATATGAGTTTTGCAAAAGTGCATTTACTTGTGAACGAGGCTTCCAAACTACTTGTGTAATATCTTCTTCCAATTGAGGGGTCGTTTTTTGAGGAAGTTGCGCGCTCATTTTAAACCAAAAAGTCTCTTTTAATACTTTATGAGTCCCGAATTGGTATATATGAAACGTTGAAACTGGATTTTGATCAATAATTCGGGCTGTAATTCCGGTTTCTTCTTCCACCTCTCTAATAGCTGCTGCCGTATTCATTTCATTATTTTCTACTTTCCCTTTTGGAAAATCCCATCTGTTTTTGCGAAAAATCATTAAAATTTCGTCATGATTGTTCTGTACAATTCCACCCGCTGCCGGTATATACTCGTAACTTTTCAACAAAGCATTGAAAATAGTTTCATTTTCAATAATTTGTGCTCCAAATTCATCAAAAACCGTTATGGGAAACTGTATCATAAAATTATTTTTTCACAAAATTAAAGGCAATTTTGAAATACAAATCGGTAAAAACCAATGCTGAATTTGCATTTCTTTCAATATGATAAATTGCTTTATTACAATCTGTCAGTAGGGGTTGTGCATTCTTAATGGTAAAGAAGTTTTTATATTTCTCCAACTGTTTATTTTCATCGGCGGTTGCCTTAACCAGTGAATTGTTGCGGGTTTGCAGCAGCAATGAATTTCTAAACATTCGAATCATATAATTGAGGAATCGTTTTTGTTCTTCTTTTCCGTCTTTAATAATCATTGCAAAAGTTTTCTGGGCTTGTGCGTAGTTAATGGTTGCAAAGTCAGCATTTTGAACAAAGGCAGAAATACTTTGCAAGATCGTATCATAGTTAATGAGCATTTGTTGCAAATCGCCGGATTCTTGAAAAAGATTCAGGGCTTTCACATAGCTTCCCTCCGAAATGGCGGCGATATCGGCAGCCACGGTTTCGGACGCATTTTCTTCAATTATAAGATGTTCTTTAATAACTTCTTCTTGAAGTGGCGGAATTTTCACCAATTGAGTACGAGAGAGAATGGTGGATAAAATATTATCGGCACTTTCGGCAATAAGGATGAAAAGTGACTTATTTTCAGGCTCTTCCAAGGTTTTAAGAAGCTTTGGTGCAGCCGCATGATACAATTTTTCAGCCATCCACAAAATATAAATCTTATAGCCGTTGGCATACGCGCGCATACTATTTTTGCGAATGATATTAGCACAATCGCGAATATTAATGGATGCCTGCTTGTTCTCGCTTCCCAATTCTGCGAGCCATTCGTTCAACTCAATATGGTAATTTTTAGAAAAAACATATTTCCTAAATTCCTGAACTAACAGTTCGGAATCGGAATCTTTTTTTATTTTTTTGGTATTGCAATTAGGAAAAATAAGCTGTAAATCAGGATGTTGCAACTTATTATACATTAAACAGGAAGGACAAGTGCCGCACGAATCGCCGTCGTGACGATTTTCGCAGCTGATATATTGTGCAAAAGCAACCGCTAAAGCGAAACTATGAGTTCCATTTTTTCCAAGGAATAGTTGAGCATGGCTAATTCTGTTTTCATCAGCAAGTGAGACCAATTGTTGTTTGAGGGCAGAGTCAACCATTACATCTTTAAAGAACATAGCAACAATGTTTTAGCGTTATGCTTTCATTAATTCGTCAATAATATTTTCAACTGTAATACCTTCTGCTTCCGCCTTGTAATTTTTAATGATTCTATGGCGTAAAATGTTATGAGCAACAGCTTTAACATCTTCTATATCAGGAGAATATTTTCCGTTTATGATGGCATGAGTTCGTGCACCGATAATAAGGAATTGGGAAGCACGCGGTCCTGCGCCCCACGACAGATATTCGGACGCGTCATCGTTGCCAAGTTGACGGCATATTGATAAACATTATCCGAAATCGGCACTTTTTGTAATAATTTTTGATAAAAAACGATTTCTTCCAACGTCAAAACCTGTTTCGGCTCTGCCATATCACCATGAATTGTGGATTTTACAATATCAACTTCTTCATTAAATGTTGGGTAATCAAGCAGAATGTTGAACATAAAACGGTCTTGTTGTGCTTCGGGAAGCGGGTAGGTCCCTTCTTGTTCGATAGGGTTTTGTGTTGCCAACACAAAAAACGGATCCGGTAGTTGGTAAGTAACGCCGTTCATACTGACCGAGCGTTCCTGCATAGCTTCCAAAAGAGCGGATTGTGTTTTAGGAGGCGTACGGTTAATCTCATCTGCCAAGACGATATTCGCAAAAATAGGTCCTTTTACAAACTTAAATTTTCTGCTTTCATCCAAAATTTCAGTACCCATAATATCGGACGGCATCAAGTCGGGGGTAAACTGAATTCTATTGTAAGTTAAGTTGATGGTTTTAGCTATCGTAGTAATCATCAATGTTTTAGCTAATCCGGGAACGCCAATCAACAAAGCGTGGCTGCGGCTGAACATCACCATCAATATATTCTTAATGATTTCATCTTGTCCAACAATAACTTTTGCAATTTCTCTTTTTACTTCAGCATATTTATCAACAAATGCTTCAATTGCTTCAACATCATTTTTAAAATTCAATTCCGCCATATAATTATTTATTAGTCAGTAATTTGCCATTCTTCAACAAATGGACAATTTGTATAATTTTCGTTTATTTTAATATTAGTAACTTTCACTTTATCTTTCACCCACGATTTAATGACGCCCATTTTTTTCTCTTCGAGAGCTGCATTTTTGATCAAGTCGTAATCTTCTCTCAAATTAGGTTTATGAGCAGCGACTTTTGTTTTAAGATAAATAATGCGGTAAGACATTTTGCCGTCTTCATTCACGTAAGCAACGGGTTGAGAATACTCGCCGGGGATTAATTTGCTGACAGTGGCAAAAGTGGTTGGGTCAATCGATTCTTTTTCAAATTGATACGAATTATTGTAGCTGTTAACCACCCAGCCGCCGCTATTTTTGTTTAAATCGTCTGAAAATTTCAGAGCTGCTTTGCTGAAATCCATTTTCTCGGCAGTAACGACATTTCGGACGCTATCGAGCCATTCGATGGCTTTAACTTGTTCTTCTACAGAAGGTTTCGGTTGCAGCAAGATATGAGCGACGTTAATACTTTCGCCACGTCTTTCAATCATTTGAATAATATGATAGCCTGCTTTGGTTTGCACTACTTGGGAAATTTCTCCGGATTTAAGGTTAAAGGCTACGGCTTCAAATTCGGGGTATAGGCTGCCGCGTTCCACGAAACCCAACTCGCCCCCCTTGCTTGCCGAGCCCGGGTCATCGGAGTAAAGTCGCGCCAACATCGAAAATTTTTCGCCACGAAGCACCCTCTCACGATAGTCATTCAACCGTTTTCTAATGGAAGCAATCTCTTCTTCACTCACCGGGGGCATTTTTACTATATGACCAAACTCATAAGTCGGCTCAACCATAGGCAAACTGTCGTAAGGGATTCTATCAAAGAAACGACTCACTTCCGACGGCGTAATGTTAACATTCGCAGTCAAATTTTGCTGAATACGCTCTACAATCATCTGTGAACGAATGGCATCGTGCATATCTTTTTTAATCTCTTCCATCGGTTTTTTGTAGGCATCCTCTATCATCTTCGTATTGCCCCCAACCTGCGATAACCAATAGTTTATCTGATAGTTGACGCGTGCATCAATTTCCTGGTCAGTAAAAACAAGGCTGTCCAATTCGGCTTGATGCAAAAAAAGTTTTTGTTGTACCAAATGTTCGAAAATGCTACATTTCGTTTCCTCAATGTTATCATTGTCCACGACAGAATATTGTGCTGCATAACTTGCATATTCTTTCTCCAAATCCGACTTCATAATTATCTCTTTTCCCACAATAGCAATAATTTCATCTATAGTGGAATTTGATTGTGACCAGATTGTTACAAAGCTAAAGATGAGTGTTACTGTCAGAAATATTTTCTTCATAATGTTAGATTTTTTGCGGCTGCGAAAATACAAAAAAAAGAAGACATAAACTGTCTTCTTTTTTAAAAACACATAATATTTTATGTATTATTTTCTTCCTAAACTTTCGTCAGAAACAGTCAGTTTTTTTCTTCCTTTAGCACGACGTGCCGCTAAAACTCTGCGACCATTAGCAGTTGCCATTCTTTCTCTAAAACCATGTTTGTTGACGCGTCTTCTGTTCGACGGTTGGTATGTTCTTTTCATTTTATTGTAATTTTTTTATATTTTTATTTCACCAATTTTCGGGCTGCAAAAATACATTTTTTTTTGTAATAAAAATTATTTTTTTGCACAAAGTGGCGAATTTTCAATAAAATTATTACTATATAATTGATTATTAATATTTTAAATTCAGAACCTAATTTAATTATTTTACTAAAAAATGATTTCGTCTATCCGTAAAAGCGTGGTTGTAATTGATGGTTTTTTACTATTTTTGCAGATTGTTTGCTAAATAAGGAAATAGATGAAAACGAAGCGAGTATTTATCGGAATTTTTGGACGGAGAAATCAGGGAAAGAGTTCTTTCATTAATGCGATGGCGGGACAAGATATTGCCATTGTTTCGGAGATGGCGGGCACAACGACCGACCCTGTCAAAAAAACGATAGAGATTTTTGGAATTGGTCCCGTTGTTCTGATTGACACCGCCGGCATTGATGATATGGGTGAAATAGGAGAAAAAAGAATTGCCAAAACGTTAGAAACATTAAAAACAATTGACGTCGCCATTCTGCTCATTTCCAACAATAGTTTTACGGAAGAAGATGAAAAATTAATCGCGCAATTTTCAGAATATGAACTTCCTTTCATTATTGTTCATAATAAATCGGATATGATGCGACTTTCCGATGATTTTAGAACCCGGTTACTTCAATACAACGTTCCCGTTTTGGAATGCAGTTCCATTCACAAAACAGGAATTGCGGAAGTGATAGATGCGGTGGTGGCTATTACTCCAAAATCTGCATACGTGCAGGAGACATTGGTCGGTGATTTCGTTCACAATGGGGACAGCGTTGTTTTGGTCATGCCGCAAGATGCCGAAGCACCGGAAGGACGGCTGATTTTGCCGCAAGTGCAGGTCATTCGCGATATCTTAGATCAACACGGAGTGGCCATTTCCTTGCAACCGCAAGAGTTGTCTCAATTTTTGAAAGTACATACTCCCAAAATAGTAATTACTGATAGTCAAGTATTTGAAGACGTATCAAAAATAGTCCCACCCGCCATTCCCCTCACGAGTTTCAGCATTATTTTGTCGCGTGCCAAGGGCAATTTCGATTCATACTTGGACGGAACGCCATACATTGATTCTTTAAAAGATAACGATAAAATATTAATGTTGGAATCGTGCACGCACGTTACCTCATGTGAAGACATCGGGCGTCACAAAATACCGAAATTACTAAGTCAATATACGAAAAAACAGTTGCAGTTCGATTTCATTCCCGCCCTGCAACCCCTGCCCGACAATTTGGAACAATATGCGATGGCCATCCAGTGCGGAGGATGCATGGTAACCAAGAGACAGCTGCAAAACCGTATTAATCAAATCATTAACAAAAATATTCCCGTCTCCAATTACGGATTGGCCATCGCATTTGTGACCGGAATTTATCATCGTATTACAAATATGTTTATTCACTAAAAAAATAGAATGATGACTGAATTGGAAGACAAAAAACTGAATCAATTATTTTTCTATTATGTACAAAATGGCTTTAATCATACAATAGAAGAAATTGCCAAAAGTTTGAAAGTATCGGCTAAAACACTGTTTAACAGATACAAAAACAAAAACAATATGGAACGCGAAGTCATCTTGTATTGGCAAAATACAATCATCAGAAGACTTGATAAAAAGGCACTTTATTGCAATAATAACATCGAAGTATTGCTGATTCTGATATGCGAATTAGTCCAAAGTATGCAAAAAGAGACTCCTTTTTTTGAAATTAAGACAAAAAATCTGCTTTGTAAAAATAACTACAAAAATGAGGAATGGGATCAATACCTGCACCGAATTATTGAAAGCGACAAAGGACGCTGTTTCATTCCCGCCATTGACTTGGATATTTATTCAAAATATTTTTGGAGAAACATTCTATTCTATATTTCTCAAAAAGAACTTTCTCTTGACATCATCTCTTATCTTCTCATTCCAATCTTGTCGGAAAACGGTCTCAATTATTTTTTTGAATTGGATGTAGAATCTTTAGTTTTTGGAATTGAAAAAATACAATAAAAAATAAAAATATCAACGTTTTGTTGTTGAGTTTTTTTTCTAAGCTGCACATAATTTACAGAATAAAGCGATAATTTTGCCACGCTATAGTTATAGATAAAAATTATTATAAAATGAAAAATATCAAACACTTTTTTTTAGCCGTATTCATCATTATTTCATGCGATGTTGTCTATTCTCAATACAGCGAAGAGAGCATTTACGAATACATCAATCAATATAAAGAGTTGGCTATCAATAAGATGTACGAATATCACATTCCTGCGAGCATCACTTTGGCGCAAGGTATTTTTGAAAGTGCCTGCGGAACAAGTCGTTTGGCGACGGAGGGAAACAACCATTTCGGCATCAAATGTCATAAAGATTGGAGCGGGGACACTTTGCTTGTTGATGACGATGAATTGCAAGAATGCTTTCGTAAATATGATCAAGTTGAGGACTCTTACACCGACCACTCTTTATTTTTGAAAAACCGTCCACGATATAGTGCGCTTTTCAGTTTGGATATCATGGACTATGCCGGCTGGGCGAAAGGGCTAAAAGCCACCGGCTATGCGACCAATCCGGAATATGCCAATCGTTTGATCAGTTTAATTGAGAGATATAATATTGCACAAATTGATACTCAATATAATGAACGCTTGGCTGCCGGCTATTTCAAAGATTATCCGAATGTAAATCCGGACGCGCTTGTTGAAAACGAACCAAAGGAAAACATTGCGGAAGAAACTGACACCCACAAACCTACTTCCATTACCGTATTTTCGGCTCAAAAAGGAGATTTCCCCACGGCAGAATATCCTTTCACCGACCGTACTGTTTATGTAAACAACAACACATTTTTTGTAATTGCACAAAAAGGTGACACCTACAACAAAATAGCAAAAGATGTGCAAACATCTGTCAAGAAAATCAAAAAATATAATAATGTAACCTCGTCAGGGAAGCTGAAAGTGGACCAAGTGGTTTATATTGAACGCAAAAGTAAAGTCGGAAAACAAGAGTATTATAAAGTCGAAAATACGGAAACTTTGCTGTATATATCGCAAAAAACGGCGGTTGACATGAAAAAAATATGTCAATACAATGGTCTAAATCCCTCTTCCATCATCAAAAAAGGTGATATCATCAAATTGCAAAAGTAATTAATGAAACAGACCATTTACCATTTTAATCCTGATACGTTATCTTTCGAAAAACGTAAGTTTTCTTGGAAAGATATTATCAAGCGTGTGGCATGGTTCATGGCAACTGCGCTCTCTTTTTCGGCCATCATCGTGTGGATTTCCTTCTATTTAATAGATTCCCCGAAAGAATTGATGCTGCGAAGAGAAAATAACGAATTGAAAGAAGAATTAAAGACGCTCAGTGCTCAATACGACAACTTGGCAACCGTCACCCGAGACCTTCAGGAACGAGATGACCAGATTTATCGTTCCATTTTTGAGTCGGAACCGATTCCTTTAAGTGAGCGTTATCCCTTTTTGGTAAGCGATAAAAGCTATAAAAACATCAAAGACCCTGATGTCATTGTGTTGTTGAATTCCATTCAAGAGAAGTCAAACAAATTAGTGGCGGGACTATCGAAGCAATCATACTCTTTCGACACGATTACCAATTTGGTCAACAAAAAGAGTGAAATGTTGCGTTGTATTCCGGCCATTCGTCCGATGCCCAATATTTACGAAATCAGTTCGGGTTTTGGAAGGCGCTATCACCCCATTTTAAAAACCCTGCGCCCGCATACCGGCATTGACATCGCCGCCAAAAAAGGGACGCCGGTTTATGCCACAGCCGACGGTGTTGTTTCCCGCGAAACCCCCGGCTCAGGATATGGAAATGTAATCGTTCTCAACCACGGCTATTCTTATCAAACTTTATATGCCCACCTTTCCAAAAAAGCCGTCAAACCCGGTGAAAAAGTTACACGTGGCCAAATTATTGGCTATGTAGGCAGTACGGGACTTTCATTAGGTCCGCACCTGCACTATGAAGTCATTAAGGGTGGCACTCCCGTCAATCCGGTTCACTATTTTTTCAACGACATTACACCGGAAGAATATGATGCCATTCTCAAGAGTTCACAAAAAGTAAATCAAGCATTATCCTAAAACACTTCCCTATTTTTCACAATCAGGGAGACCATTACATATTATTATATAGCTCACTTCCCCAAGTAACATCACGACAACAAGATGTGAAATAAAATGATGTTTCTGTTATTTTTTTATTACTGTAGATATAGAATTGAAAATTATGCTATCTTTGCAAGCCTTTTGAAAGGATCAAAAAGTAAAAAAACGACGAGTGAAAGTATTAACCAACAATAATTTAATAATCTTATTATGAACAACTCAAATTTTATTTTCAGAGAACCGAAGAATGAACCTATTTATGCTTATGCTCCGGGTTCAAATGAACGGAAATTATTACAAGAAGAATTGGAACGTCAGTACAATCAGACCATCGAGATTCCAATCATCATTGGCGGAAAAGAGGTAAAAACCGGAAACTTGGGTAAGGTAACCATGCCGACAGAACACGGACATGTTTTGGCAACTTATCACAAAGTCGGCGAAAAAGAGGTAAAAATGGCTACAATTTTAGACGGGAAAAAAACGGCATCCGAAATAAAACGGGAAATCGCGGA
>CAYYHC010000022.1:18349-18582 GCA_964471715.1 uncultured Lentimicrobiaceae bacterium
AAATGGCTATCGAAGCAGCAATGGCAGCCAAAAAACAGTGGGAAGACACGCCCTGGCTTGAACGTTGCTCCGTAATGATGCGAGCTGCCGAACTTCTTTCAAAAAAATATCGTTATTTGCTCAATGCCGCCACGATGTTGGGACAAGGCAAAAACCCGTTCCAAGCCGAAATCGATTGCCCATGCGAAGCAATTGACTTTTTGCGCTTTAATTCCTATTTTGCATCCAAAATC
>CAYYHC010000023.1:0-7148 GCA_964471715.1 uncultured Lentimicrobiaceae bacterium
TTTCCGAAAAATCGGTCGCAACGGATTGATGGATTGTCAAATGTAGTGTGACCGTACTATCGCAAGCCATTGAGAAGAATGAAGAACGATTATAGGAGAACGTTCCTGGAATTTGGGTTGAATCCGCCGGAATATCAAAGCCGTTCTCATTATAAATATCTCCCTGACAAATGGTATCAAATATTGTAGTATCAACCTCACATTTTCTGCCGTGAATGGAAAAATTATCAAAACGAGCATTCCCTTGAGCGCTACTTGCCGAATCAAAACTAATTCGTATAAAGGCTGTATCTTGTTGCTCAATTTCATCAATTTCTTGAAAATCAATTGTCTGCAGCTCAAACGAACCGATATTAATCACCCCATCCAAATCTACAACTCCTTGAGGCAGTGGAGTATAAATTTCGCCATCGGTACTCCACTCATAAGAGTATTGCTTAAATCCGGTTGAGGTAATGCGCAAAGCGTAAGTGAGAATAATATCTTGATAAGCGCGTGTCGGGAATTTCAAAACAATTGATTTTCCGTTAGCAGAATAGTTTTTGACACAAAAAGCGTCCCCTTCATAAATAGCGTCTCCGCGAGGATCACCAATGACCGTTCCTGTATAAAGCACAAGCTCAGTGGAATACAAATATGAAGAGCCGTACTGCTCATCAAAATACAAGTACGAGTTCGGTTGGAACATGCCGTAAGATGCTGCAATCGGCTCGTTATAACTAAAAACTTCATCTCTAAGCGTATCAAATGTCCACGCTACCAAGACGTTATGCCGTTCGGAATAGCCATGAACAAACGAAATGGCGGTGTCTGCAATAAAATAACCGTTTTCGGACAATAAATTACTAATAATGCAATAGTACGGCAATCCGATAATAATCGCATTTTGAAGTACCAATGTAACCTGCGTCGGAGAATTTATCGCAACAGAATCAATCACAATTCCATTATTGATACTATAATTGTCGGTACTTGCTACGGAAGAAGCCACCATATTGGTATCAAAAGTAATGGTAATAGAATGTAGGTCAATAATTTCAAAATATGTAATTCGTGGACGCACAACTTCAGTATAATCTATTGTAAACGTGTTCGTTAATGAATCATTACCCCAAATCAGATTAACTAATTCAGGATGGTCAATAAAAGGATTTCTATTATGTTGAATTTCATAAATAGCATTATTACGATCAATTTCTTTAGAACTTACGGGGTCTAAAATATTCCAACTTTTGAGCATTTCCAACGCCCACGGTCGGAGTTGCGATTGATAGGTCATGTATTGATCTGTTGCAAAATTATCATCTTCAAACAGGTAACGCGTCGCCATATAAAAAAAAGTGCGTGCGATATCGCCTTTATATTCGTCAATGGGTTCGAAAGCGTTGGTATATGGTGTCGAATCCACTCTGCTGACGTAGCTGTTTTTGCCATATTTTGATCCGTTTTGGAATATTTTCAATGGATTTTGCACCTCACCGTAGGGATAATTGTTACGTGTGGAGTTAATCCAAGAATCGACAGGATAGATATGATGCAAATCCGAATAAGGCGCACCTGTACCGCCCCCGAACCAACTCTGACAAAAACTATGTTCCCTATTGTAAGTATAACATTCTCCGCCATATACGGTTCCGTGGTCGGTATAATGCAACGAACAATACGGATCTGTATAAATATCCCATAAAGTACTATCCGGCTTCATATCCGTCTTAGTAAAATAGTACCATAATTCATCATAACCCACAATATTGTGCTCATCGATGATGCCCGATAGCGCAACTTGCAGTTCATAGCCACTTTTTCCGATAGCATCATTATAGTAGCCGGCAGGTGCTTGTGCGCGTAAAGTATTGATTATGAATATTATAAATAAAATACTGTAAATTTTCCTCATTTAATGTATTTAATAGGCAAAGTTAAATAAATTTACGAAAAATGTATAATATGAATTTATTTTTGTGTTTTGCCTAAAAATGCTGCATTATTCTTCCGGTTTTGCGTTGTTTTTATACCATATTTTATTGTACAACTTACTATTAGTCGTAACCGAGACAGAATAAATTAATTACGATTAAAAATTAGAGTGCAAGGCGTCGATAACGATATGCAAAGATAAATATTCGGTCACAATTCCAATGTTCCGATGATGGTGCCGGGCATGAAAGCACCACCGGGGTAATGCTCGGTATAATCCAGGTTAAGCCAAATTACGTTATTGGCATCTACATGATAGTATAACGTTTTGTCGCCACACTCGATAGGAAAAAGCTCTTCGCGTATCAAATAGTGCAAATTGTCCATATCGGCTTTGTTACCGATGCGCAGTTCGGGGTAAATGTGGTCTTCCGTGCGTACCAATCTGACCGTTCCGCCAATCGACATAATGCATGCAGCCATAAAAATAGAGTGGTCATCACAATCTCCGGACAACAACTCCACTGTTTCGCTTGCCTTGGCAAGATATTCCTCCGATTTTGGATCTTTAATGTAAAGCCAACGGCTGTTAATCTCTTTAAATACAGCAAAATACTGTATAAAATAGCGATATTCACCTTTTTGAAATTCAAGAAAATGATTTTTGACGGCATTCTGCGCGAACTTTCTTACATCGGGATTTTTAAATTCAACAGCATCTTTAATTTCCTGTTTGTGAGGAAACGGCTTCATTTGCGAAACCAAATCCTCCACCGGCTTAGGGTCGTGAGAAAAACTGTAAATCAATCCCTGATAGTCTTTATAAATATCACTGTAACCGTACTCATTTGTCAATGAGCCGACTGCCAATCCGATAATGAGTGCGCCAGCCAAAATATAACTTACGAATTTTATTTTTCGGAAAACAAAGAGCCATACCAAATACAAAACGACGAATAAACCGATACGATCGATGGGAAATTGCAAATTGGGATACGGCAAAACGCGGTGCAGTAAAATAAAAATGGGCAAAGTAACAATAAACGCCAATACGACAGCCAATACCCACGAAAGGACATTGTTGGATGTTTGAAGGAACGAAAGACGCGTTTTTTTAGCTTTTTTGGATTCGATAATATTTTTGGGCATACCAAACAAATTTACGCTTGAATATTACCAACGAAAGTTTTGCGCAAATAGTGTTTACAATCTTCAAAAGTTTTAAAAGTATTTTCTTCGGGAACGACAGTAGGTATTACATTCATTTTCTGCAACATGTACAGTGGTTGAGGTTGAATGATAGTCATCAAAACCGTTACATTTTTTTCTTGTAAATCTTTGATGGCAGTTTCCATGGCATATAGTCCCGACTGGTCCATAAAGGAGACTAATTTCATTCTGATGATGACAATTTGGGCATCATCGGGAATTTCGTGCATTATTTCTTGAAAACGGGTAATGGAACCGAAGAAAATAGGTCCGTTTAAACGCTGAATATAAATTTTGTTTTGGATGTTCTGAGGCATATCATTTTCATCTTCCCATGGCAATTCTTAATCAAATTTATTAATCTGGTCGGAGTGATAATTGCTTTCGACGAGGTCGCCGGCTCTTTTCATAAACAAAACACAAGCGATGATCATTCCGATTCCGACTGCGATCAACAAATCGACGAAAACGGTCAAAATGAGCACGGTAAGCAAAACCACAGCATCGGCTTTCGGTATTTTAAATAAATCTTTCAATCCTTTGAAGTCAATAATGCCGATTCCGACGGTTATCAGAATACCGGCGAGGACAGAGAGCGGGACATATTGCACCAATTTCCCCAATCCCAAGAATACGGCTAAGAGGAAAATACCGTGTACCATACCTGAAAGACGAGTACGTCCGCCGCTTTTAATATTGACGATGGTTCTCATAGTGGCACCTGCTCCGGGCAAACCGGCAAAGAAGCCTACCATCATGTTACCTACGCCCTGCCCAATCAACTCCTGATTACTATTGTGCTTGGTTTTGGTGGTGTTGTCCGCCACAACCGATGTAAGCAGCGTGTCAATAGATCCCAATCCCGCCAAGGTAAGTGCCGGAATAACAGACATTTTAATGACTGTCCACCAATCAACACCCGCTACATTGTGACTGACAAAAAAAGGAAGCGGCAAGCCGGACGGAATTTCGCCAATAGTAAGTTTGCTGTTGAAATTAATGAATACCGATACGAGTGTAACGACAATGAGTGCGACCAACGTTGCCGGTATTTTCTTGGTTAACAAAGGGAAAAGGTAGATAATTGCCACCGTACCCAATCCTAACAATAATGCCAAGCCATCGAATCCGGCAATTTTGGTAGGCAATTGTGTGATCATATCAACGATTAGTACGGGAGATTTCATCCCCAAAAGAGGATAGATTTGCTGTACAATAATAATAATCCCGATACCGCTCATAAAACCTGAAAGAACAGGATAGGGAATATAACGAATGTACTTTCCGATTTTGATGATGCCAAATAGAATTTGGAATAGTCCGCACAAAATAGCCGCCAACGACATACTGATGATAACGGTTTCGATGCTGTTCGGCTGTGAGGTTGCCCACACCGTTGAAATAAGAGTAGCGGAAATAACGGTCATCGGACCGGTAGGGCCGCTGATTTGCGATGGAGTTCCTCCAAAAAGAGAGGCAAAGAAACCCAACATCATGGCACCCGTTAAACCTGCTAAAGCACCAATGGCACCAATATTCCCTACATCTTCCACATCAATTACGCCAAAAGCCTGAATACCAAATGCCAATGCTAATGGCAGTGCCACAATACCGGCAGTTATCCCGCCAAAAATGTCTCCTTTTAAATTTGCTTTGTCAAAAATCTTCATAATATTCTTTAAATTTATTTCATTTCGGAAAAAAACATTCCCGTTTTCCGCACCTCAATTTTTATAAATATCTTATAATAAATGAGTTACAAGAAAACGGAACGTTATTATTTCGAGTGCAAAAATAGCCTTTTTTATCTAAACAAGGGGTACTCTCAACTAATTTTGTTGTTGACCTTTACCGCTGCCCTGATTTCCGCCACCGCCCATTCTGTCCAATTCTTCGCTGTCACCGCTTTTACGTTGGCGGGGTTGAATATTTTGTTTACCAAAATTGTAAGAAATGTTGAGTGTAACGCCGCGTGAGTTCCAATACCAAGTACCATTGGCAATAGAGCTGTCGGGATAAGTATTTTGCTCTTTCCATTTATTGTTATTCAAAAGGTCATTAACGCCTAATTTGACAGTCAGTTTTTGTTTAAAGAATGAACCTTTAATACCTGCCCAGATATACAATCTGCTCGGTGTCATTCCAAAAGTTTGAGACGATTGAGGAGTTCCCCATGCAGCAATCTCCAACGCATAATTCTTCAAGAACGTAAACGTATGATTGGTATAGAATTGGAATGACCAGATGTCGCTAACTTCTTTCTTGGATTCGTAGTCAAAAATTTCTTTCCCACAGTTTCCGCTCACGCTATAGGCCATTACCCACCATTTACCTATCGGAATACGAGCATAAATACTTGCACTCACCGTGTGCGATTTTCCGATATTTTCGGGACGAGACGTTTTTAAATTCGTTATTTTATCGGTAAACAACATTTGCGTAGAGCTGCCCTGCGCATATTGATAACTTAAAGATGAGAAAATCATGTATTTCCAAGAGTGCTCAATAGAAAAGTTGTGTTGATATTCCGGCTTCAACTTTGGATTCCCGGTACTGATATTATATTCATCTTCAATACTTACATAAGGATTTAAAGAATAGTAGTCGGGACGATAAATACGAGAGCGGTAGTTGAACGATAACGTATTACTTTTGGGAAGTGTATAATCTACTTGTAATGAAGGAAATAAGTCAATATAGTTTTGTTTGTTTGTTTCACCGGTTGTTATTAAAAAGCCATTCAAATAGGTAAATTCGGAGCGCAATCCGGCTTGAATGGAGACGTCGTCAGCAACGGAAAAATTTGCCAACACGTAAGCGGCACTAATACTTTCAGTATATTTAAAATGGTTGCTTTTACTTTCTATCAAGCTGTCATTCATATAGTTAAAACTATTATTGTTATTACTGACGAAACTTGTTTTTAAACCGCATTCATATCTTATTTTGTCATTGATGGGATGTTCATAGTCCAATTTTGCGGTTACTACCTGCATGCGGTTGGGATCGCTATAATCGTTATAGCTAAGGTCTTTATTAAAAGTGATGAAATTATCGGTATAATATTGAAGGTCGCGGCGTGTTTCGCTTTGAGCATCATTCATCGAATAGGTAACATCCAAGTACAACGATTTTCCGATTGAATCGAAGCTGTGCTTGTAGTTAAAATTCACGGTATGATTTCCATCATTATTATCGGTGTGTCCGACATTCTTGTATGTCTGCTGCAAAACGTCGTTAAAATAAAATCGATTATATATAATACTATTCCATTTGCCTTTCGACAGACTACCTCTATATGAAACGCCTAAACTGTTTTTTGCATCGATATAGTAGTCGGCGCCGAGATTAAAGCCATGCATTTGAAAATTTCCCTTGTTTCCCCAAATTTCATTTTTGTTTTCATTTGAAGTAATGCGGGTAGTATTGCCATCGAAAAAAGTAATATTCTCAGCAGTGCCACCGGTTTTGCCGGTATAATAGAGATAATAATAACTTCCACTGAGCACCCATTTATTCAATTTTGCATTCAGGTTCACGCCTTGGTTGCTTTGCCACGTACCCGAATAATTGCCGCCCGCCCAAATTGAGCCGTTAATGCCTTTGTTGTTGTCTTTTTTGGTCACAATATTAATAATTCCCGCTGTACCCGCTGCATCGTAACGCGCTGACGGATTTTTAATTATCTCAATTTTATCAATGGTACTTGACGGCATACTCTTCAAATAATTGGTTAAATCGTCACCGGCTAAGTGGGGGTCGCGGTCATCTATCAATATTAGCGCACCGCTTTTGCCCTGAATAGAAATTTTATCGTTCTGATCCACCGTCACACCCGGCATTTTGCGCAATAATTCGATTACGTTATCCCCACCCGCGGTCGGCATCGATTCCACATTCATCACCGTTTTTCCCGCCTTCTGCTCAAACATCGGACGAACATACACAATCTCCGCCCCAGCCAACATTTGCGGGCTTACCGACAAAAGAATTTCACCCAATTGAGCAATATTTCTCTCTCC
>CAYYHC010000023.1:7158-18040 GCA_964471715.1 uncultured Lentimicrobiaceae bacterium
AATTACCTGACTATACCATTCGGTATATCCTAAAAAATAAGCCTTTACAATATATTTACCATTACTCACTTCATCTAACACAAAGCTACCATCCTTTTCGCTCATTGTTCCCTTGATTAAGGAGGTATCTTTTGCATTCATTAAGGTTACACTCGCATAAATGATCGGTGATTTTTTCTCATTGTCAATCAATTTCCCTTTAATTGCGCCGGTTTGTGCAAAACCTTGTAATATTGCAAACAAAAGAAATAAAGTTAAGAAAGTGTCTCTAATTATTGTTACCGTACTATCTTTCATAATGATTTGTTTTAATTATTGTTTCTTGTTTCTATCATAGTGTATTAGTGTATTAGAACAATTAAATATCACAAAAAAATAAAAATTTTAATTTGCTGATTTACAACAATATGTGATTTAATTTTTAAAAATAAAGTAGAAAATGAGTTGTTTATTCGAAAAAAAGTAAAATTATGAAGATGTAGCGAAGGTATATAATTATTGAAAAATTATGTCACTTAACACCTCAACTCCTATTTTTTTGTTGATGGTGGTAATAATTTCCGAGCGTCGGGTCAACAATTCAAATCTCAGTGCGGCACTATTGACTTTAACGAAAAGAATACCGTCTTTTACGGTTACTTTTACAATATTGGCTTTAAAAGCCGGCGAAATGGATTGTTCAAACAGAATAGGGATATCGTGTTCCAAAAAGAGTTGTTCTTTTTTATTTTTTTTAATAAACGATTGTATAATGTCTGACAACGTATTATTCATGGCGATTTTAAAATTTTATAACGTTGTAATTATAAAAAATATTGTAGCAACAATTTACTATACATAAGTAAACTATTGATAATTGCAGTGTGATTTATTGACAATCTTTCATGATTTGCGTGGCGGCGGTACAAGCATCGGTAACGGTATCACGGATGCTCATCGGGCGTTTGGCACTTCCTGCGACATAGATTCCGTCATGTGCCGTTCTATTATCGTTTAAATGAGGATCGATGGTCTTAATAAATTGATATTCAGAAGCAATATTGCAGTTTTTTGCTAAAGTTTTCGTTCCCTGCGATGGTTCCATTCCTGCCATCAACACCAACAAATCGGTTGTCATTTTCAGAGGTTGACCGATCAAAGTATCCTCGGATTTAATTTGCACTTTCCCATCAAAAGTGGAAGAGGCTTCTGAAATACGTCCTCTAATATAACGAATATCGTATTTTTCTTGCGAATCTCTGTACAATTCTTCAAACGACTGTCCCCACATTCTTAAATCCATATAAAATATATAAATTTCAACATTCGGGAGCAATTTTCTAACTTCAATTGCTTGTTTAACCGCCGTAATGCAGCAGACTTTGGAACAATAATTATTGCCTGATTTTTCATCGCGTGAGCCGACGCACTGCAAAAAAGCAATACGTTGCGGCAGTTCATCAATTGAGTTTTTAATCTGTTTATAACGAATCATCTTTTCTAAATCCAAAGAAGAGATCACACCATCATAAATCCCATAACCCAACTCTTCTTTTCGATGCGCATCAAACAATGAATAGCCGGTAGTAATCAATACTTTAGAAGCAAAATAAGTTTTTCCGTCCTTATCAATCAGTTTAAACTCATCATCATTTTTTTTGATATCCACGATTTCTTTATTGCAAATCAGTTGAATATTACTATGCAATAATTTAGCATTCAGTTGTTCTTCCAATTCGCCGGCAGGGGCAAAATTAGGGAATAAGAAAGCTTTGTCCATAATGTTGGATAGCGGGTTGGCGGATTTCTCAAAAAGGACAATTTCAAAATTGCAAGCGGCTAAAGCAGAAGCGGCTTCTATTCCTGCGGGACCGGCACCGATGATAGCTATTTTTTTCATATATTTATTACTATATATATTATTGTTTTAAATTTTGAGGTCTGTCGGGGGTAGGCAATATTTTGCCGGTAACGCCCCGGAATTTTTCATCAGGATCATACTTAATTCCAATTTTATTCATCAATATTTCGGATTGCACTTGATGAAGTTGGAGTCCCAATTGCCATGGATCATACCCTAACAACAGACCCGCCATTTCTTCATAAGTAAGCACCGGTATTCCATAGCCTTCTTTGTCGTACGTTTTGTTTTCCATTTCGGCAATCACGTATTGCCATTTATCCATGAACATGCTACATCCGGGGCAATTGGTAACAATAAAATCGGGTTCGTAAGGTTCCATTGATTCAAATTTCTTTTTGGAATTGGCGATGGAATAACCGCGATTTTCTTGCAAAAGATAATGGCGAAAACCAAATCCGCAGCAGTGTCTTCTTTCGGGGTAATCAACCACTTCCCCACCCCAAGACTCTATCATTCCTGCTAACACGTGAGGAAATTCCGCTTTCCCGATTCCTTTATCAGGAAATATTTTGGCATAGTGACACCCAATATGTTCCACTACCCGAAGAGGTTTTCCGGTAAAACGATTCACCAATTGGTACTTCATTTTAGGTTTCAACTCATTACGAAATTTGTATATAATATCGGAAGGATGTGCAATATTTTGGGGTAGTTCAAACTCTCTTCCCGTTGCTTTTCGCAAATTTTCGCGTGTTTTTTGCAATAATTCGGGATTATTTTGCCACATCTCCGTCATTTCGCTAAATATTCCGAAAGAGGTAACACAGGAAGGAACATAATTGGTATAGCCGGCGTCACTCATCAAAGAAAACAATCGCGCCACCACGGTCATGGTCGTATCAATAGGCACAATATCACTATGGTAACCGATACCCGTACAAGTATGCTGATTAACTTCATCGCGAATATCCTTATGTAACTCCTCTCTCATTATTTTCAAAAAAGCAGCTTCGGAACCCGGGAAAAAAGTCTGCCGAATGCAACTTCTTTCATAAAAATAGTTGTCATCCGCAATGGATTTTTGATATTCGTTCCAATAACGTTTATTCATTGTATTCTTATTTTGTAATCAAATTCTCATTTACTATTTCTGCAATATCTTTCACCGGAAAATCCAAAGAATGCATAAAAGCTTTTTTGCACATTGGACAAGCCGTTGCAATTACATCCGGTTTACGATACAACAGATTTTCCAATGCAGCATCTCTGATTTGTTTTTGTTGAACACTGTCAATCAATGTATCACCTAAGTTATAGCCACAACACAAACTATCTTCTTTTTCAAATTTTGCCTTAATCAAATGGGTTGCACTTTGTAAAATTTGTCGGGGCTCATTATAAATATTGCAACCTCTTCCCAATTCGCATGGATCGTGATAAGCGGTTCGCAGGTCATCTTTTCTTACTTTTATCTTTCCGCTCTGCAACAATCCTGCAATATACTCCGTGTGATGAATGACCGGTATTGACAATTTATATTCTTTTTTAAATGATTGATAACAGATGGGGCAAGAAGTGATCAACAACGAAATTTTCGATTTTTTAATCAATTCTATATTATTGCGTCTCAATTCGGAAGCTTGTGTCAGATAGCCTTGTTGCATCAACGGACGGCCGCAACAAATGGTTTTATCTTGATCCATAAACCAATATTTCTGACCGGCGGCTTCAAAAATATGTATCATGGATTGGGTTATTCCGGGTGTTAGATGCGACATGCAACCGCCATAGAAGCCGACTCTGCCAATCGCATTGAAGGGCCTAACATTATCAAGATATTCATAATTTCCACTCGTATCGAACTCTTTTTTATTTCTCGCTTGTTGTCGAATCGCCATCAAATCCAAATTCACGGGACAGTCGGAACTGCATCTGGCACAAAGAAGACAGTTGTCAGCAATTTCAGGTTTTACCTTTTTATAACGCAAGTCACGTAGAAAATAGACTGACTGTACATTAGGAATTGCCAACTCTTTGTTGAGCGGGCAATTATCGATACAAATGCCGCAACGTGAACAAGCACTCAACTCGTACATTGTAAATCCGCTTTTAAGAGTACTTTCTTTGAGTCCCAAGTGTCGGAAAAAGATAAGGACTATTTCGGTAAAGATGTGCATATAGCGAGAAAATGGCAGAGCTACAAAAAAAGTTCCCAGTGCGAAGGAGTATAAAGTCCACGATAACAATTCGAAAATTCCGGCAAATGAAGTAGAAAAAATATCGCCGATGGTTTGTGTCAAAAAGCCGCCATTATGATATAAAGTGGCAGAGAGAGACTCGGAAAGAAGTCGTAGCGGAAAGATAGCCCATAGCGAAAATTTGGCAAATTGGTCAAAAATGACATGCTTGGTCACTTTTTTCATTCCCACAATCCGAGAATAGATTTTCTTTATATATGCTAATGTAATACCGGAAAGAACGTAAAGCAATAAGAAGTCCATAATGTTGGCAAACAACAATGCTCCTTTAAATTGGTGAGCATCATGTACGAAATAGCGATAAAAAATAGCCAACCAAAAGGGATGACTCTCCGTTTGTGCAACATATCCTTCAATCGAACCTACCACAATAAGCAAGAACCAACCGAAAGCAATACTCCGATGCATATAACCCAAAACCAAATGTTTTTTTGTAATTCTGACATGCAAAAGTCCTTCACGAAAAGCCTCCCATAATGCAGGAATAAACCTCCATGAAAGAAGATTTTTCAAAAATATTGACTTCTGTAAGCGATTAAAATGCTTATACCATCGGACATATTTCCAAATACAGATTCCCAACAGCACGAAAGCACCACAGCAAAACGGAAGAACGAAGGGACTAAAAAACTGACTCATAATATTTTATTTAGTCGTTAAAAGTTTTCTCATATTCATAATAATGGGTCGCAGATTAAGTCCGCGCGGACAAATCAACGTACATTTTCCGCAAAGCATGCACTTGGTCAACTCTTTATCCAAGTTACCATATTGTCCCAAAGAATATAAGGACTTCACTTTTCGAATATTAAAAGGGATAAATTGCTGAGCGCTGCAAGTAGCGGTGCAAGCGCCGCAATTCATACATTTTTTGAATGACGGTACGATTTTTTCTAATTGATGTAATTTATCAAAATTGCAATTATCGACATTGATAACGCGTGTTTGTGAAATTGAAAATCCGAATGTTACAGCCATAGTGATGCTTTTTATTCATTACTTAAAAGTGTGTCCATTAGCTTATTGCCTCCGGTCACCTCATAAATTTTGCGAATTTCGTTTAAGTTTTCCTCGCTAATTTTGCGAAGAGCACCGGGACCGGTTCCATGATAATTGGCACCTAATTTAGGAGCAATTTCTTCAATATTCTTTATATACCATTCCCAAATCGGACCTTGTTCGGGATGGTGCGCCGGAGCCACTCTGTCAGGATGTACGCAATAACCTATTTCTAAAATATTCTTTCCGACAGTATTTGCCAAACGATGCTGTTGTTCTTTGGCAACATCGTTATAAAAACCCAACTCCTGCGCAGTTTTACGGAGTATCAGGATCATTTCTGCCGGCACATTTCCACGCGGGCATCGCGTTTTGCAAGACAAACACTGTCCGCATGCCCAAATCATGTCCGAGCGCAACAATGCTTCAATATCATCTTCATTTTTACGCTGAACCGTGTCGCAAATTTTACGCGGGTCATAATTATAAAATTCCGCAGCAGGACAAATAGCCGTACAGATTCCGCAATTCATACAAGCTTTCATCGCCTCATGAAAACGTATATCTTCCGTCAGTAAATGATATAAATTACCCATAACTAATTAAATTTCACTTTATTAATTCTCATACATTTTAATAAGAATTTAGGCAGCGCCTTTCTGCGATTTCTTTTCAACAGATGAATGCTCCAACCTATTTTTTTAATAACAGGAACCTCGTGAGTCTCCACAAATTCAATCAGTGTTCCATCAGGATCTTCAATATAGGTAAAATGTCCGGAAGCATCTCCCATATTAAATTCGTTTTGGTCATCACAACTGTCAACGGTAAACGGGAAGCCTTTCTCTGCGCAATATTTTTGCAGAGCTTTCATATTGGCAACATCAAAACAAACCTGTATGAATCCGGGGTCACCCCAAAAGCGTCCTTCAAATATTTTCCGGGGAGTTCTGTCTATTGCCATGACCAATTCAATGCTACTTCTGCCAAAAAGTGGCGCAAAGGCACCCTCTCTTTTTTCGCTATGTGTCAATAAAACACGACGATATGTTTGCTCACTTCCATTCATGAATTTCCAATCATCGAACGTTCCGGTTTGGTCGTACACAATTGTATCATATCCCAAAATATATTGATAGACAGGCAACGCTTTTTCAATATTGGAAACTCCAATCATTGCGCCAACTGTACCACCTGCGTTTCTATTTTCATCAATGTAAACATAATCATCTTCTATGATCTGAAAATAATTGTGATAGGGATCTTGCAGAAAGAAGCATTTTTTTCCATCGGGGGTAGTAACGATGTTACCTACATTTTGATATTTAGATAAAATTTCTTGATGCAAAGCATTCACATTCCGGCTTTTAACTTTCGCAGCGAAGATCCCCAAATCGCCGATTGCGACATCGAAATTAATCGGGACCGGCTTTCTTTCAGAATATTGCCATATTTCAAATCCACCACCACCCTGCAAATTAATGGCAATGCAAGCGTGTCGTTTTTGCGGCTTATTGCCGGTATAAGGTAACATTTTAGCAGCTATGGTGTCATCTTCCAATATTCTGACATCCATTTGAAACATATCGACATACCATTTCCACGATTCTGTAAAATTGGTAGTTCCCACACCAACTTGTTGTATTCCTGAAATTAAATAATCTTTCATAAAAATAATTTACATTGATTTAATATTACGAGCCAGCTTTGCAGCCAATCCGGGGAAAAATCTTTTAATATAGGCCATCAAAAGTTCTTTTTTTCCCACCAAAACTTCTCTTTTTTTTCGATAAACAGCATTCACTATTTTATGGGCTGCTTGTTCCGGTGAGATTCCGTCTGCCTGTCCTGCATCCAGCTTTCCGTGTTGTTTCCCGCCTTTATCTAATGCGTAAAAAGAGATATTGGTACGCACCCTTCCGGGGCAGACAATCGTCACGCGAATATTTTGTTGATAATACTCAGCCTGAAGAGTTTCGAAAAAGCCATAAAGGGCGTGTTTGGCGGAGCTATACGCAGAACGAAGGGGAAATCCAAAGCGACCGGCGATGCTGGTAGTCACGACAAATTGTCCCCCGCCGTTTTCCAACATTTTGGGCAACAATGTCTTTGTTATTATCACGGGAGCATAAAAATCCACATCCATAATTTGCTGAAATACCTTTAATTCTGTATCCAAAATCGTAGTTCGTTGACTAATTCCGGCATTGTTATAAACGATATCAACTCTGCCAAATTCCTCCCATACCTGATTAACTAATGTTTCTAAACCATTCAAATCGGATAGATTATAAGGGAATATCTCCACCTGTGGAGAACCTAATTTAAGACATTGATTTTTAACGTCTTGTAATTTATCAGTTTCCAATGCGGTCAAAATCAATGATGCCGATTCCGTTGCCATTCGATAGGCAGTTGCTTCCCCAATTCCTGAAGAAGCACCCGTAATCCAAACAACTTTATCTTTGAATTTTTGCATATAATTAGAGTATTATTTATTCGCGCAAAGATACTATTTTTATAAGAACCTTTCAATTCTATTTATATAATTTTCTTTTGCCATTTTGCATACTTAATATACAAAAATGAGATCACCGACAAACCAATTCCATATACGAGTTCGGTACACCAAACGACCTCAATCGGCATTGGGAAGGCTTTGGTTACCAAATAAATATAAACAATATATACCACTAAAATCACACTTTCCATCAACATTGCGGCGAGCGTATTTCCGGTTCCGGAGACAGCTTCAAAAAAGATGTTCGCCACGCACATGGCAATGGCACCCACACAAATAACATATAAAACCGGCACCGTGGCTTGCGCAAGACCGATGTCATCGGTATAAATTGATGCCATTTGTTGTGGGAAAAGTGCCACTAAAATAATCAATCCGACAATAAAAATAATGCTTAACTTGATTATTTTTTTATTCAAAACCATCACATCTTGGGAATGTCCCTCCCCAATCAGACGGCTTGTCAATGTATTGGCAGTGGCGGCTAATGCAAAAATCGGCACCATTATCAACATATAAATACTGCGAACAATACCCGAAATTGCGATGGCGAGTTCACCTGTCTGTTCTAGCATCACAAAAAAGACAAACCACGAACCAAATGATATAAGTCGCTGTAACATAGTTGGTAACGAAATTTTCACAATTGAAGAAAGAAGAGATAAATCAAAATTTTGAAAAGTAAAAATCCCATATTCTTTCGTTGGAAGTTTGATAAAAGTATAGAGTGTAAAAAATACCAATGCGGAAAATTCTGCCATGACCGATGCGATGGCGGCACCACCCACTCCCAACTGCGGAAATCCCCAATTCCCAAAAATGAATAAATAATCAAACAATATATTTACAAGCGCCATTAACAAGGTGGTGTAAGTAATAATTTTGGTGTTCGAAAGACCGACATAAAGTGAACGATACAAGAAATTAAAGCAAACAAAGATAATCCCATAGTGCCTATATTTCATATATTCCATTGCTGATTGGCGAATCGCATCGGATTCGATAATGGAAGATAGCAAAGTGTCTGTGCAAAAATGTAGCAGAGTAAACAACAAAATAGAAAGCAACAAAACCACCAATAAACCATGTTCAAATATTGTACCAATGCGCGCATAATTTTTCTCTCCCAACCGACGTGCAATGACTATTTGAATACCAACTGCAAATCCCCAAGCCAACGTAGAAAAAACATAATAGTAAAGCCCTGCCATCATGGATGCTCCCAACTCAATACTTCCCACATGTCCCAAAAATGCGGTATCTACAAACGTGATTAAGGTCTGCGCCAGATTACCCAACATAATGGGAATTGCAATCGCAATAATATTTTTTGTACTGTATGAATTATTCAACATCTTAATTATAAATCACTTATAATATTCACACTTCGACTGCAAAGCTACGCTTTTTTATTGATATGTCATACTTTTTTTTATTATACGTCATCTCGTTTGACCAACCTAAAAAAATGTTACCAACCAATTAAACCTCATCCGTATAATAAAGTCTATAGGTTATTTTGGTAAAAAAACAATGATTAATTCAACAGAAAACAGCAAAAAGAATAACTTTTTCAAAGTTCCGGATGGTTACTTTGAATCATTGCAAGATGCTGTAATGAAAAAAGTTAATGAACATGATAAACATAAGCGCATTTTAAAAAAGCGCATTTTTGCAATTTCATCTATTGCCGCTTCCCTCTTATTAATTTTGGGAATCACTTTTAGTGTGATGTATGAAACACCTGTTGTCAATTCAGAAAAACAATTAGCTTATAATCAACCGAAAGAATCCATAAACCCTACGTCGGCTTCTTTAGATAATTCCGGCATTGAAAAAGAGGAAGTTATTCCTTCAACTCCTTCTTCAGCGGAAAAAACCATGACAGCAGCAACTCCCCGCCCCCACAACATTAAAAAGGAAGAACCTATCGAAGTAGATTTGGTAATTGATGAAGAAGAATTTAATGATATTGATTATCAAATACTTGACAATTATTCTGATGATATTGTATTTTACGATTACTTCTAAAATGTGCAGTTTGGGGTTATTTTTTGAGTAGATGGTCGGTTGTATTCATTTTTTATCTATTTTTGTCGGTGTTATGGTATTATTCTAAGTTATTTACTATGTGATGATTAGAATGAATAATTGATAAATATCCTCGTAGTTCAGTGAATAGAATGTCAGATTCCGGTTCTGAAGATCGCGGGTTTGAGTCCCGCCGAGGATACGAAAAGCGACTTAAAAAGTCGCTTTTTTTTTATGGAATAAACACAAAAAAAGCTGCTCGTTAAAGCAGCTTTTGGAGTGGTGCTAACTAGAATTGAACTAGTGACACACGGATTTTCAGTCCGTTGCTCTACCAACTGAGCTATAGCACCGCTCTGTCAATTTTGAGGCTGCAAAAATACACTTTTTTTTAATATCCACAACAATATTGAAATAATTTTTTCATAACAATAAACATGTAGTAATTGCGTTCATAATTAATTGTTTATACATAGCCCAATGAATCAATCTAAAAACCGACTTGCTATCATTCTCTTCTATTTTCTCATTATTTTACTATTTATCCCCCTTATCTTTGTTTTTTTTCCGGCATTAAAAGGCAAACCATTAAACGGTGTTTCCAAAGAAAGTGATACGATTATCGCAGACAGCATTTCTTGGACAAAATTTGTTAAAGGAAGCGCACAAGTAGAATTGGAACGAAGTTTTAAAAGCAATATCGGTTTTTCCAATACATGGATTAGACTTATCAATGAATTGAATTACAGAGCATTTCGTTATACAGATGCGGAAAAGTTAGTTTTAGGAAAAGATGATTTCTTTTATGAAGAAATGTATATTACCGAATACTTGGGAAGAAATTTTATCGGAGACACTTATCTTCAAAAAAAGATCAAATCGCTGAAAAAATTACAACAAATTTTAAAGGATCAATACGATGTAACCTTATTGTTGGTTTTTGAACCCGGCAAAGCACATTTCAGTCCGGAGCAAATCCCGGAACGTTATCATCCTGAGATCAAAAGCACAAGCAACTATGAAAGATTGTTGCATTATTGTAAAGCGGAGCAAGTGGATTTTTTAGATTTGAATCACTATTTTTCCGAACAAAAAGAGAAAAGTCCCCACTTATTATATTCAAAATACGGGGTTCATTGGAGCACCTACGGTTTGTGGATGGCTGCAGATACCTTATCTCATTTTATTGAAAATCAATGCAATATAAAACTCCCTCATTTTGTTCAGGTG
>CAYYHC010000024.1:0-754 GCA_964471715.1 uncultured Lentimicrobiaceae bacterium
TAATCGAACCTCGACCTTATTTTTTCAACCTAAATAAGTTTACCGGACAGCAATAATTGGGAATCCCTATATCATTTTGCCGTTAAGAACTACGGTTTCAACTTTATTGGAACCAAATGCGTAAGGCATAAACTCAATGTTGGATATTGGTTTGGTAATGAAGAAGTTGGCAATCTTACCTTTGGCAATTGTGCCCAATTCTTCATTGACGCCCATTGCGTAAGCCGTGTTCAAAGTAGTGGCGTTGATGGCTTGTTCCGGGAGCAATTTATATTTAATGCAAGCCATTGAAAGAATGAACTGCATATTGCCGGAAGGGGAGGAGCCGGGGTTGTAATCGGATGCCATTGCTACAGGCAATCCGGCTTCTATCATTTTGCGGGCCGGCGCATAGGGCATTCCTAAAAAGAATGCGGCACCCGGCAAAATAGTCGGCATGGTTTCCGAACCTGCCAAAACTGCAATTTCTTCGTCTCCCGTGCATTCCAAATGGTCAACGGACCGGGCGTTATATTTGACACCTATTTGAATACCACCGGAATAATCTAACTCATTGGCATGAATCTTAGGACACAATCCGTATTTGATGCCTTGCATCAGAATGCGCTCGGTATCTTCTGTTGTGAAAAATCCACGGTCGCAAAAAACATCCACAAAATCGGCTAAATCTTCGGAAGCAACCATCGGAATCATTTCATTGATAATTAAATCAACATACTCGGTTTGACGACCGATGTATTCAACCGGTACGGCA
>CAYYHC010000024.1:764-18002 GCA_964471715.1 uncultured Lentimicrobiaceae bacterium
TGCGCTCCCAAAAAGTTGGCTTTAATGGTCAGTGGAGATTTTTCTTTTAATTGGCGAATGACACGCAACATTTTAAGTTCGTCTTCTGTGGTAAGTCCGTATCCGCTCTTTATTTCAACAGCGCCTGTTCCGAAAGAGATAATCTCTTCCAATCGTTTCCATGCATCCTCAAATAGTTCTTCTTCCGATGCGTTGCGTAAACGTTCCACGGAATTGAGAATCCCGCCGCCTCGTTGGGCAATCTCTTCGTATGAAAGTCCCTTAATTTTGTCAATGTACTCTATTTCGCGACTGCCGGCATAGACAATGTGTGTGTGTGAATCGCAGAAAGAGGGGAAAACCATTTTACCCGTGGCATCTATTACATTAACCGGTTCTTGAATGTTGGATAAGCGTTCGTCCGACCAGTCACTCATCTTGCCGAAATCGGTAATTATGTTGTTGAGACATAAGAGATAAGCATCTTCAATGCAATCCACCCGCTGCATATCTTGTCCGGCACGAAAAAGTTCAGGTTCGTTTTCGACCTGAACTAATTTCTTGATATTTTTTACTAAAACAGCCATTACATTTATTTTTTGGTTGGCAATGTAAGCTGAATATCGTCTAAATACAAGGTTGAGCCCACTTGTCCTTGGCAGTGTTGTAAGTCGCTGAAATTGTAACCGGCGCTTGCGGAGAAAATCATTTCAATATGAGTGGGTTGAGTTTGGCTGGTGTAATTAATCGGAACGTTAAATTCGGTCCAAGTGTCAATCGTATTTTTTTCTTTTAATAGAGCCGTTGCGACAATTTCGTCATTTGCATATAAAATTAGGCTAATGGAAGCGGAGTCACCTTGTACCGGTGTGTATTTATAATATCCGGTGATGGCGGTTGGTGAATCGGTATAGCTTTTTTTGATTCCAATATTTCCATCAGGTTGTAGGAAGTCGTTAATAAAAGTGCTGTTGATGGTTCCTATTGCACCGGGGATTAATATGGAAGTATTACCACTTGAAAGCATTAAAGTAGTGAGTTTCATTGCATAGTTTCCGTTATGAGCATTTTCATCTCTGATAGCTGTTAAAGGACCATCAATATGTAAAGCTTCCGGAAATGCGTGTAATGAGTTTAATGTATATAAAGCACTTGTTTTATATTCCAAATAGTTACCGGCGTCGGCGGTTTGTTCGTTCCATCCTGTTTCAAATCCGCCATCTGGAATTTGGCTAAAAAGGGTGTCACCGGTCGGAGTTTCTGGATCGGTGGGTGTTTCGGTTGTAGGTTCATCTTTGGTGCAAGAGTTAACCGTTATTGCGAAAGCAAGTGCACAAGCACAATATAAAATTTTTTTTATCATCATCTTTATTTTTTATTATTATTCTATAAATGGTTAAATATCATAAACAAATTGTAGGTTGTAGGTACGTGGTGACTCCAAATACATGGGGCGAAGGGTGTATTCTTTATTCAAAATATTCTTCACAACAAATGAAACTTTTATATTTTTCATCAGATTATAGGTGATGCCGGCGTCAAAAGTAATGGCACCTTTTTGATTATTTTGAACGTAATCATAGTATCCTTTAAAAGGGAGGTCACCCATTTGAGAAACAAGAGCAGCAGTTGCAGGATTCAGGTTGGGATTCAAGGCGTCGCAATCGTAGAAGAGTTTATCTACATTCTTCATTGAACTATAGTAGCTGGCAGCCATACTGATAGATATTTTGTCGCAAAAAGTAAAACTCAAATCCACTTTTGCCATGTGTTGTATTCTGTATTTCAAAACGTTAGATGATGTGTCGGTGGAAGAACTTACAAAAGTATATTCTGTACCGGCATTATTATAATAGACTTCCTTTCTGTTTTTTGTAATGGGTAAACTATAGGTGTAGCTTGCCATCATGCTGAAAGATACTTTTTTAGATAATTTCCCCTCGCCGGCAACGGAGAAATCAATTCCGGAAATGGTGGCGGGACCAGTATTTAAGAATCTGAATCCCAAATCTTTTGTAAACAATCCGGTAGTTCCCCAGGTTCCCATTGCAAATTCAATGTAGTTGTTATATTTCTGATAGTAGGCTGCAATGTCAATGATACCTTGCCATTCGCCAAACTTGAAAGGTTGTGCTACCCCACATTCCAAATTCCAACTTGTTTCGGAAACTAACTCGGGATTAGGATAGAATCCGTAATTGCCAATGGAAATAGAAATAAATTTTTCACCAATGCTTGGGTAACGGTAACCTTGTCCCCATGATGCGCGAAAGGCGGTTTGACTTTTGACAATTTGGTAGTTAATGCCGGCTCTGAAAATGGGTTTTTGTTCAAAATCATTACTCAACACATAACACTCCCAACGTCCTCCAACCACTAAAGTCAGATTTTTTTTCTTTAAAAATTTCTCTTCCAACTGTACATAAGCCGCGAAATTGTCGGAACTCATTCTTGCCGGAAGCATCGATTCGTTGTCGCCATTAAATACGCGTCCATAAGATTGTGCATACATATTCATTGCGCCTGCAATAATGCTCAATCCGATTCTTTTAAAGGATTTGGTAAATTGGTACTCGTCGAAAACCAAAATGGAAGAGGCATCTTGTGCACCGGTGGCTTCTTGGTTGCTACTGTATGTAATCCTGTTTCTCAAAGCATGGTGTGAACCATCGGGTGCAATATAAGAAATGCACGGATCCACATAAAACATGGCATCTTTAAAATTGGACAGCGATCCTTCGTAGGTTCTGTACATATTGGTATCCGAATCGTACCAGAAAAAAGATTGCGCGTTCTCAGAATACATGAAATTGCCATTAAGAGAGGCAACCAAACCTTTCACTTTGTTGAAACGATAACGAGTGCCAAAATTGATACGTCCTCTTGTTTCATACTTTCCTTCGTTGCTTTTTCCTTTTGCCAAACTATATTCTGGACCGATATAGCTTTGATCATCAAAAAATTCACCTCCAATTACAAAATCGAAATTTTTCTTGATGATGCGTGAATGTAAAAATGAAGCACCCCATTTCACCGGAGAAATTTTGTCCCAACTCTTTTTGTATTTTTCTTTTGGAGAGTCGTAAATACCGGCGTGTAAGGTCACTTTGGTTTTCGGTTCGATACTTGGGTAGGCTGTTAAAACATTAATGGCACCTGTCAGGGCGGAAGAACCAAAAACTACTGATGCAGCGCCTTTGATAACTTCAATGTGATCCACATCTTCCATCGGAATAAAATTCCACATCGGACGACCGGCATCGGGACGTAAAAATGGCATGTCATCCAATAAAATCATGACGCGGCTGCCCATCCCGGAACTGAAACCGCTTCCACCACGAATCTGCGGCTCGTTGTCAACTACTGCCACACCTCCCAATTTGGTTACCAATTCGTTGGCACTCGATATATTCAAGTTATCCAATGACTTGGGATCTATTTGCATAACAGAAGAAGTAGAGGTAACAGGGTCATCATCAAAACCTTTTGCCACAATTTTTAATTCGCCTAATTGTTGAATTTCAGATTCCAATTCTATTTTTAGCTTGACTTTGCGTTGTTTGGAAGTAAATATGATGGTGCGTTTAAAAACCTGATAGGACGGAAAAAAGAATTCCAATTCGCAGGTGTCTTCCCGTAAATAAATTTCAAAATTTCCATTTTCGTCTGCCATCATCGGCTCCTTCAGACAATTTGATATAATCCGCGTATATCCTAAGGGCATACCTCCATTGGCATCCGAAATACTTCCAATAATAATATTTGTTTGTGCGATTGCTCCTGTACTGCTTAACCAACAAATGGCAATTGCTATGATAGTGAGTAGTTTATTCTTCATGATTAACCATTTCATTATTTTATAAAATGAAGCTGCAAAAATACATCTTTTTTATTACATAAGCGCATTTTTGTGTAGATAAATATCTAAGAATTTGTATATTAGTAAAATAAAAACGTTAATGAAAGTTAATTTTCCGTGTTTTTGTAGGGAAACCCAAGTGGCGAAGTCTATTTAGTTTTAATTATATCGGACTTCAAATTTCCATATTTGTCAAAAATGAAGCGATTGCTAAAAATAATGCTTAGGAACAGATTGACGGTGCATCCTGCAAAGATAGCCAACATCATCATTATCTGATACTTAATAGCCATTGATGGTGCATTGCCTCCCAATATTTGTCCGGTCATCATACCGGGCAATGAAATTAATCCCATTACTGACATTGAGGCAATAAGAGGATTAAGTCCTTGATTGACAGCTTCTTTTATAAATGGAAATAGTGAACTTTTACGGTCATTGGCATTGACCAAAAGGAACGTATATAATTCGTTTTTGTCCCTGAGTTCGCGAAAATAGGTAGTAAGTCCAATTATATTATGGTTGAGCGAATTGCCCAAAATCATTCCTGTGATGGGGATAAAATATTGTGCATCAAAGCAATTATCTAAATGTAAGATAATCCCTAAGAAAAAAGTGTCAATCGTGAGTACAGCAGTAATTGCCGATATAAAAAGCGGAAAAATGAACATTTTCCAATTTAGAGAGACCCGCTGAATGGTGGTGGAAATACCGACACAAATCATGATAAAAACCCACAAAAGGTTGAGCCATGTGTTGTTGAGTTTAAAAATCCATTCCAAATAAACAGCGACTAATGCGAGTTGTACAATCATTCGTGCGCTTGCGACGAGTACATTTTTTATGATTCGAATCCGAAAATACAAAAAGAAACCGATGGGAATCAATAAAATGAGTATCCCGATAGCTAATTTGAAAAAACTAATATCTTGAATCATAGCTCAATAATTCTATTCAATTGGTTTAAAAACGTATTATTATGGGAAGCGCAAAGAATGGTTTTGTTCGTTTGTCTGCCAATGTAATTTGTAAATAATAATATTGTATCGTCATCTAAAGAAGAAGTGGGTTCGTCCATGAGGATAATCGGTTTGGGTATGCTGCAGCAAAGGGCGATGATCATTCGCTGTTTTTGTCCTCCGCTAATTTGATTGAAATTCATATCCAACATCGAAGGATCTAAACCTATCTCTGACAGTATGTTATCAATTTCGTCGTGATTTTTTGTAAGATTGAGCCACTCGGCAAGTTGCTGACCATTGTCCACGGGTAAATGAATGTTTTGAGGAATCCAAACAATTTGTTTACGGATGTTATGAATGGTATTCTCGTTTAAAATTTGTTGATTGACAATTATTTGTCCTTTATTTGCTTGATGTTGTCCGATAAGCATTTTCAACAAAGTGGTTTTCCCTTTGCCCGACGGGGCGCGGAGTCCTACTTTTTCACCTTTTTCAATTTTCAAATTGAAGTTGTCAAAAATAGTTTTATCATTGAAGGCGAGACCAATATTTTTAAACTCTATCATCAGATTTTTTGCTTCCCTGATACAGGTCGTATCGTAGATATTTACATTCTAAGGCACCGTTGAAGAGGGTATATTTCTTACTTGCGTGCAATCCGATTTGTTTAATAGCCGCGAGGTTGGAACTAATCATAAAGGCGGTGCAGTTGGTATAATTCTTTTTCAGGGCGTCTCCAATTTCATGGTAAAATGATTCAATGTCCTCAATTTCCATTCTTTCACCGTATGGGGGATTAAAAATTAAGTAGGCGGGGGTAGTTTTGGGAGTTGAATCTTGTATTGAGCATCTTGATAATCGAATAAAATCGTTCAATCGGGCTTCTTTAACGTTGACTTTAGCCATTCCTAAAAAGCGAGGTGAGATGTCAAATCCGTAAAAATTGATGGGAACATCATCTAAAATGTCGGCTTCGTCGGTAATACTTTTCCAAAGGTAGCGATCAAAATTTTTCCATCGGAAGCAGCCATAATTTTCTCTGTAAAATCCTGCAGGAATGTTCAGTGCGCTCATTGCTGCCTCAATCAGAATGGTACCGGAGCCGCACATGGGGTCAATAAGATCGCAATCACCTTTCCAGCCGCTCAACTTGACCATCGCAGCGGCGACCACTTCGTTGATTTGCGCGGGATGGCTGGAAACACGATACCCCCGTTTGTGCAGCGATTCTCCCGAGGCATCTAAGAATAGTGTGGCTTGCGAATTGAAAATATGAATGTGAAATTGCACATCCGGATTCTCTTTATCCACTGAAGGACGTTCGTTATAAAGGTCTCTGAATCGGTCACATATAGCATCTTTCGTCAATTGAGCCGCAAAAAGTGGTGTTTTGAAGATGGCTTCGTGCATGGTGGCACTTACAGCAAGCGTACCATTTTTATTTAAAATGTCTTCCGCGCGATAATTGAAAACGGCTTCGTAAAATTGTTTGTTATCACGGAATGTAAATTGATGTACTTGCCATAAAATGCGTAAAGCAAAGCGACAGAAATAGTTGGCACGATAAAGCATCCCAAAATCTCCTTCAAATTCAACGGCACGATTGCAAATTTGACAATTCTCTGCTCCATTTTTTTCTAACTCTTCTTGCAACAGTGTTTCCAATCCTGCGAAGGTCTTGGCTACAAATTTTTCTTTTTTATTCATTAGATTTTTATAATTTCAGTTTTAGTTACCCATCCTTTTTCTCCATTCGGGATCTTAATTTCTACCCAATCACTCATTTCACTCGTTATTTCAACTTTTAATCCTTCGTGAACCACAAACAAAACTTTGCCTGATGGTGAAGGCTCACTCTTGGTATTCACCACTAATTCCATCACAATGGCTTCAGGATGTTCTTTGTCACGATTCTTTGCTTTGATGGCAAAAATAAGGGAAAAAATAATCAAAAACAACGATATAAAAAACAAAATAACACTTGTTATCCGTATCCCTCGATGATTCGAGATAAAGAAAAAAGCCAACGATATGAATAGTACGAAAGAAACTGTAATTGAGAGAATTGCCCATTGTCGTTCACTTAAAATCAAAGATAATTGATTCCATATTCGACTGATAAGAGGCTGTGGAACGGCTTCAATTTTATCGGTAATTTTTTGATTTACAAATGCTATATTGTGAATGATGTCTTCATTGTTAGGATCCATTCTGAGTGCTCTTTCGTACCAAAGCAGCGCTTGGGCATTGTCACCGTTTTTATAGAAAGCATTTCCTAAATTGTAAAACAAAACTGAACCTTCGTTTCCGTTATCGACAATTTTTTTATAGAGCGTAATTGCTTGATTATAATTTTCTTGTGTGTAGGCTTGATTCGCCTTTTTCATAATTTCTTCGTCGGTATTAGCAAAAATTGAAACGACGCTGAAAAGCAGTAAACTCAAAATAGCAAAAATATGTGTGATTGTTTTCATGATAATGCGTTATTTTTTTTCAATCTTGGTAATAAATTCTATCGATGAATTGTATAAATGCTCCATTAACTCTGTGCCGCTATTTGGCGAGAAACGGGCAAATTCGCATTCGTTTAAGGTATTAATAAACTGTTCAACATTTTCATCTGCTACCTCTTTGTTTTTTAATGTATTACGCACATTATCCATGGAAAGATCCGCTTGTTGAATGTGAAATTTGTCACCTACATAACCCCAAAGTGCTTGCGAAATTTCAATGTAAAATTCTGCTTCTTTTCCGTTTAACAATAGCTTATGTGCTTTTTTGAGTCGTTTTGTTGCGATTTTATTGGCTCTGCGGTTGCGTAATTGGGCTGCATTTTTACGATTTTCTATCTGTTTTCGCCAAATAATGAAGAAAAGAATGAACAAAAACAGGGGCGCGAGTAACAAAATAATGTATAATGGAGTTCCGGTGAGACTGCGAGTTTTGGGTGAAAATGCGTTTGCATCGTCCTTAATATACCGTATGTCCTTATCCAACATCTGAATATCTTTTTGAAATGAGGAATTGGTAATGTTGTTGTCCCCATTTCCTTTTTTTACGGTAATGTTATATGCTTCAGTCGTCAGTGTTTTGTAGGTTTTGCTGCCAATGTCGAAGTAGGAAAAGGTAACGGAGGGAATGGTAAACTTGCCTGCTGTTCGTGGAATGATAACGTAATCGAATGTGCGAGAGCCTGTAACGTGACTGCCCCCGGTGTTGATTTTGTCATTGATGGCAGGGTCGGCAACATCAAAGTCCGATGGAAATGTATAATTCAGATTCTCAACATGTTGTAAATTTCCGCTTCCACTAATGGTCACCATCAGATCGGTGGCATCATTGGTTGATAAATCCGTTTTGGTCAAGGTGGATTTCATCGTAAATTTCCCGACCAATCCGCTGAAGCCGACCGGTTTTCCGGCAGTAGGGAGTGGCTTGACCTGCAACGTCACAGAATTGGATTTGACACTTTTTTTCTCTTGTCTTCCAAAAAATCCGTAAGGAATTACTGCCATCCCTTCCAATTCTAACGGGGTAATGACAATCTTTCCCGACTTTTGAGGATAAACGGAGGTCTTGCGAATTTCAAAAACATCATACCGCTTGCCGTTAACGACTTCAGTTGTATGGGGTGTTTCTTTATTGGGATCCCCTAAAGTGTAGGTCCATAAATCGGGCTGCGAAGGAAAATTGTTGTTGGTGGGTTGAAAATTGTGAATGCCTGCGCCGATGTATAATTTATGTGTAATGATGACCTCTTCGCCCTGATAGGGTGTCGTGGTGGAAGCAAAGGCTTTCAACATCATCTCATTACTTCCAACAGATTGTGGTTGAGCCGGTTCATCATAAAATGAGGGCATCCTGCTTCTGCGTTGCTGCTGTGCCTGTTGGTTCTCTTGCGTTACCGTAATGGTTACGGCGTTGGATTTCACCTGCTTTCCGTTGACCATGAAAGTGACGCCCGGAATAGTTTGTTGCCCCAACTTTGTAGGTTGAAGTGTGTATGTGTAAGTATATTCCGTCGAAGAACTGACTTGTCCGTTGATGATCGAAGTCGAGCTTGAGTAACTTTGAGAGGGACCATTTATTTTCGTAAATGCCCCAAAATTTTGTGAGGCTATCTGACTTGCTTTTTCGCTTAATTTAACGCTGTACTGTATGGCTTGATTAATACCTACTTTCGATGGTGCTGTCGCAGTGCAACTTACTTGTGCGTGTAGATTGCACGAAACCATCATCCCTAAAATCAATAATAATGTCCGTATCGTCTTCATTGCTTTGCTTTTTTGAAACATATTACCAATCTTTTTCTTGTTTTGAATTATTTCTTGTTTGATTTGCACTCTTTTTGGCATTTACTTTCTGTTGTGTTTGTCTTTCATTGAGTTGTAAAGCCTCTAATTGCCGTTCCATTGCCTGCTTCTTTTCTTTTTGGGCTGCCGATTCTTGCGGTGCTTTTTGCTGTCCATCTTTCTGTCCTTGAGGAGATTGACCATTTTGACCCTGTTTATCTTGTTGTTTTTGCCCTTGCTGTTTTTGCTCGCCTTGCTGTTTTTGGTTGCCTTGTTGTTGTTGATTTTGTTGTTGTTTTTGGTCCCCTTTTTGCTGATTTTGTTGGTTTTGTCCACCTCCTTGCGAAGATTTGTCTTTACCGTCACGAATCATTTTTTTTGCATATTCCAAATTATACTTTGCATCCATATCGTTAGGATTCCTTCGTAAAGCATTCTTATACGATTCGACCGCATTGCTATATTGTTTGCGTTGCATGAATGCGTTTCCTTCATTAAAAAATATCTTTGCCAAAAGAGCCTTGTCGATGACCACATTTTTTAGATTACCTGCGATAGAGTCGATGGTATCAAAATTGTGTTGTCTGTAAAAAGCTGCCATCTGATTAAAAGCGGCAATATTTTGATTAACAGGTTCTTTATCGATAGCTTCTGCGTATTTTACTAAAGCCTTGGTATATCTTGAAAAACCGGTTGTGTCGCTTTCCATTTTGGAAGTATCAATGGTGGCAACATCTTGATTGCGAGTTTTTTCTGCTATTTTAAAAGAGAGATTTCCAAGTTGAATGGAGGAGAGTTGATAAGAAGTTTCGGGCTCATTTTGACAGCCGAAACAAATTAGGCTCAGCAACAAAATCAAAAAACTGCTGATTTTCAATTTCGCTCTTTGATTGAGTAGCCATGTTTTCCATTTAGGTTTAACGGCAAACATAAAAGATTCAATAAGTAGCAAAATGATGCCCAAACCTAACGGATATTGATAGAAACTATCGTATTGTGTGAAGTTAATGTCTTTAAATTCGGTTTTTTCCATATTATTGATCTCCTCCAAAATACTTTCAAATCCCATATTGGCATTGTCTGCGTGCACGTATAGACCTTTGCCGGAAGATGCTAAATCTTTAAGAACTTGTTCGTTAAGTCTTGTAATAACTGTATTTCCGTTGGCATCTTTCTTGTATTGGGTCGAACCCGCCTGTATAGGAATCGGTGCACCTTGTTGGTCACCAATGCCGATGGTGTGGATAATAATTCCTTTGTCGGCTAATTTGGCAGCGGTTTCGGGACCTTCAGGATAGTGGTCCTCACCATCAGAAACAAGCAAAATAACTTTAGAAGTGACGGGTTTGGCATTCTTGCTATTTGCATTTTCTTGTTCATTTTCGGGGATTAAAGCTCTTTCTGCCGTGTTCAGTGCCGCAGAAATATCGGTACCTTGTGCCGGTATCAGGTTTGTATTTACTTGATTTACAAACATTTTTGCAGCTGCATAATCGGTTGTGATCGGCAATTGTACAAATGATTTTCCGGCAAAAACGGTCAACCCGATTCTGTCACCCTCCAATTTATCAATAAAATGGGAAATCGCCATTTTGCACGCTCCTAATCTATTAGGTTGAATATCGGTTGCCAACATACTGTTTGAAACGTCAAGACAAATCATAATATCCACTCCTTTTCTTTTCCCTTTTTCAACTTTGCTTGCGCTTTGCGGATTGGCAGCGGCAAAAATAAAACATACCAATGTCAGCATCAGTAACGAAAATTTAATGTGCTGCATCGTGCTGGAACGTTGTGGACTTAATTTTATAAGTAGTTGTTTTTCACAATATTGCCCAAATCTTTTTTGGTCAATGTAATAAAGCAAAATGTATAGGAATACAAAGAAACCAATGAAAAATAATAAATATAAAAATGATTCATTCTCAAAACGAAACATAATAATCTGTTTTAAAAATTCGGGCTGCAAATATACAACACTTTTGCGATATTTTTTTATGTCAATAAAAATTTTAAACGATGTAATTAGGTGAATTTTCTCAATGTATTTCGTACTTTGTTCACTGATTTTAGCTGATATGACTACTGCGTATGATGATGATGATCAATCATTTTAAAAATATGACAAAATTATAAAAAAGATGATGAAACGATTACTCTGTCAGCAAATAATTTGTATCTTTGCTCGTTTTTATATTATAAAATCAAAAATTGTTATTCTTATGTATAATGCTGATAATAAGGCTAAAAAGAAATCTAAAGCAAATAACAAATCCGGAAAATCGAAGTTGACACGTTCAAAATGGATTGTGCCGTTTTGGATTTTTTATGGTTGCATGTTGTTGATAGTGGTCGCTGTTTTTGCAATTATTGCGCAGGGCATTCCTACCATTGAACAATTGGAAAAAGATATACAAAAAAATCAGTTGGCAACAATTGTCTATTCCGCGGATGGCAAGGAATTGGGACGTTATTATTATGAAAATCGTTCCAATTGTCGATATGCCGATTTGTCCCAGAATTTGTTGAATGCGCTGATTGCTACCGAAGATTCGCGCTTTTATAAACATTCGGGAATCGATTTCAAGGCACTGATGAGAGTGGGCTTCGGCGTGTTAACCGGGAATCATGCAGGAGGTGGAAGCACTATCACTCAACAACTTGCGAAGAATCTATATCCCCGCGAAGGCAATATTGTGGTTTCAAAATTACGTGAATGGATTGTTGCCGTTAAACTTGAAAAAGAGTACTCCAAAAATGAAATTATTACCATGTATCTTAACACGGTTGACTTCTCGCATCAAGCCATGGGAATAGAAACCGCTGCACAGCGGTATTTTGGTACAACACCTCTCAAACTCACTATCGAACAGTCGGCAATGCTTGTCGGGTTGCTTAAAGCCCCCGGCGATTATGATCCGCTTAATCACCCTGATGCAGCTACTGAAAGGCGTAATGTCGTCATTTCTCAAATGAACAAATACGATTTTATTACCGATGAAGAAGCTGAAAGTGCTCAAACGGAAGTGCTTGATATGTCGAATTATACAAAAGAAGGACACGCCATCGGGCAAGCTACCTATCTTCGTGAGTACCTGAGAATGTACCTGACCAACTTTTTTGCACAAAAAGAAAATTGCAAGAAAAATGGCGACCAATACAATATTTATAAAGACGGACTTAAAATTTATACCACTATTGATTCCAAAATGCAGGAATATGCAGAATCGGCTGTCGATGAACACGTTTCCGGAAAATTACAACCCATCTTCTTCGAACAACTGAAAAGAAACGAAAACGCACCGTTCTATCGCTTGTCTGCCGAAGAAACCAACAAAATATTGTTGGCGGCAATGAAGCGCACTCCACGTTACAATGCGTTGCAAAAAAGAGGAGCCTCGCAATCAGAAATCGATCGTGAGTTTAACAGAAAAATTAAAATGAGAATACTATCACAAAATGGTGTCTCTCAGATGGATACGATCATGAGTCCAATGGACTCGATTCGCTATATGAAATCATTCCTTCAATGTGGCTTTATGGCAATGGAACCATCTACCGGCAAAGTGAAAGCTTATGTCGGTGGAATGAATTACTCCTCTTTCCAATTTGACCACGTTACCGGTTCTAAACGTCAGGTGGGTTCCACTTTTAAACCTTATGTTTATGCAAGTGCCATGGAAAACAGCAACGGCGAATTGGACCCTTGCTCAATGGTTAGCAATACGACGGTTTCCGTTCGTCTTCCCGAGGGTAGCGTATGGACTGTTCCTGTCAGCAAGTATAAACCTAATCAAAGTATTCTGCTGCGTGAAGCTCTTGCCCAATCGTTGAACAATGTTTCTGCTTACTTGATTACTCGTCCTGAATATGGACGCCAATTTGCTGTCATTGAGTTAGTTCGTAAAATGGGCATTAAATCCCCACTTCCTCCTGTGCCCTCTATCTGTTTGGGCGCTTGCGAACTATCTTTGTATGAACAAGTAGGGGCAATTAATTGCTTCGCCAATCAAGGTGTTTACATTGAACCCTATTTTATTTCGAAGATTTGCGATAAAGATGATAATGTCATTTATACAAAAATACCTGAAACTCACGAAGCGATGAGCCAATTGCTGGCATTTCAAACCGTTTGTCTGATGCGTGGTGTTGTAGAGCACGGAACCGGTCGGCGGTTGATTGGTCAGTATGGACTGAATTTCCCGTTGGCGGGCAAAACCGGAACGACCGATAACCATTCGGATGCGTGGTTCGTGGGCTATACTCCGGCATTGACGTGTGGCGTGTGGGTAGGCTGTGACGATAGAGCGGCTCACTTTACTTCAATGGAGTATGGGCAGGGTGCGCGCGCAGCTATGCCTGTTTTCGGTCTTTTTATGCAAAAATGTTATAACGATGCATCACTTCCATATAAGCAAATAGCAGAAAATCCGGAAGATCCACGCCATTCTTTTGCACGTCCCGACGGATTTGAAGGAAATGAATACGGCTGTCTCCCCGATGATGCCAAAACCGAAGGCAAAGCACCACCCATCAATATGACTGTTTTCGATTAGTGTAAATCAGCACCTATCAAGTGCATAAATTCTTGTCTGGTATTCCATTGCGTAAGAAATGCTCCCGTAAATTCGGAAGTAGTGGTTACTGAATTTTGCTTCTGTACCCCCCGCATTGACATACATAAGTGCTGCGCTTCAATCACAACGGCAACACCCAACGGATGCAATACCTCATCAATACAATCTTTGATTTGCGTGGTTAAACGTTCCTGCAACTGCAAACGTCTTGCAAAAGCATCTACCACACGCGGAATTTTACTCAATCCTACAATCGTGCCGTTCGGAATATAGCCCACGTGCGCTTTCCCAAAAAATGGAAGCAGATGATGTTCACATAAAGAGTAAATCTCAATGTCTTTAACAACCACAATTTGTTTGTAATCTTCTTTAAATAAGGCACTCTCTAAAATCTCTTTTGGATTTAAGTCGTAACCGTGGGTCATGTATTGCATGGCTTTCGCTGCACGCATGGGCGTTTTTATGAGTCCTTCGCGTTCAGGATCTTCGTTAATTCCGGCGATGATGTCTTTGTAGTATTCGGCTAAACGTTCCACGCTTTCCGGATTGTAAATGTCTCGTCTTTCGTATCCGTCTTCTTTCATATCTTATTTATCGTTAAGTCTTTGTATGTATGGATTGTGTTCTTTTTCTACTTTGATACTTGTGAAATCACCGTGTCCGGGAATAATCACCGTGTCATCCGGCAGTGTCATCAGTTTGGTTTTGATATTGTCTAACAATAATTTCAAATTTCCGGTGGGTAAATCGCTTCGGCCAATGCTGTTTTCAAAAAGCACGTCCCCCACGATGACCGTTTTGTCTTGTTCGTTGTATAAACTAATACTTCCGTCTGCGTGTCCGGGTGTATATAAAACTTTCCAATTTTGTTTTCCAAAAGAGAATTGGTCGTTTTCTTTCAAAAAAACATCCGGGGTGGGGAAGTTGGAAATGTCGCACTTTAAATTAAACGCAATTGCGTAAGAAACAGCATGTTCGTATATCATCATGCCGGCATGGTGAACCATTAGCGGAGCCTGAAACGTGCGTTTGCAAAAACCGTTTCCCAAAATATGGTCAATGTGTGGATGGGTATTCACAATGTATTTCACCTGCAGGTTCTGTTCTGTGATAAAGTTCAATAGCTGTTGATCTTCGTCGGCGTTCCAATTTCCGGGGTCTATGATGATTGCTTCTTTTGATTCATCAAAAACAACCAATGTATTAACTTGAATGAAGTTAAAGTGAAAGCATTTAATCTGCATTATATTTTTATTAGAATGGTTTAGCAAATTCTTTATTGAGTTCGGTATAAACTTTTATTATTTTACCATGTTGAAATTCAACGCTATACATTAATTTCCCCTTGGCATCCCAATAGGACCACGTTCCTTCTTTTACGCGATTTTGGTAATTGCCCTGCATCTGTTTTTTGCCGGTAGGGTAGTATTCCACAAATTTGCCGGTTGCTACGTCATCAACGAAATTCTGTTCACGCATTTTAATTTCACGTTCGTTGTAGTAAATCCACATCCCGTTTTTCTTGTCTTTTACGTATTTGCCCTGCTCCAACATTTGTCCGTTTTCGGCATATTCAATCCATTTGCCGTGTTTCATTCCCTGATAGTAAACGCCTACCGTTTTTTTTGTGCCATTGATATTCCAATATTTGTATATGCCGTTGCGTACGTTATTGGCATATTCGCTTTCGTATTTTTGTTTGCCGTCATCGTAGTAACCTTTCCAAATCCCGTGCATCTCACCGGCTTTAAAGTAACCTTCATCTTTAATAATGCCTGATTCAAACCATTGTGTCCACTTCCCATCTTCTTTGTCCAATACAAAATTGCCTTCGCGTTGTTTTTCTCCTGTTTCAAACCAAGCAGTCCAAGTACCTGTCCGTAAGCCATTTCTGTACATTCCTTTTTTCCATAATGTGCCATCTTCAAAATAGAACATCCATTGTCCGTTCTGTAAACCGCTGCGGAAAGCGCCGGTACTGCCCACTTTCCCGTTGGGGTGATAGAAAACCCATGTACTATCTTGCAAATCATCGATGGAGTTCCCTTCCATTTCCAATTCACCATTCTTTTGCCACCAATGGGCATATCCGTTCAATTTTCCGTTGATATAGTTCCCTTCAAATTGTTTCTTTCCATCATCAAAATATTCGACAACAACTCCTTCTAAATTGTCTTCAATGTATGTGCATTCTCTATATAGTTGTTTATTACGATAATAGAATTTCCAATCGCCATCTTTCTTTCCATCTTTAAAAGCACCGGTCGATTCTAAATTACCTGTGGAAAACCAACTTTGAAACGGTCCGGTTTGTGCATTATACTCTTGCGAAAGTTGACCATTATCGTACCATGCTTTCCAGATTCCTACCTTTTCGCCTTGGTGAAATTTGCCTTCCATCAACTTCTTTCCGTTCGAGTGATAGAAAGTCCACCATCCCTCTTCTACGGAATCAATTGCCGTTCCGATGGACTTTAATTGCTTATTTTGCCAAAAATGTTTGATGGTGTCTTGAGCTGAAATATTGCTAATTGTCAGTATAACAGCGATTAAGATAGATATTTTTCTCATTTGGGGTATTTGTATTTGATGTTGCAAAAATAAACTTTTTTCTAATATATGTTTGTATTAAAAAAAAGTGTACTTTTGCAGGCTTTTAAAAATAATATTTAATAATTAAAAAGAAAGAGGTATTTTTATGATTATCGTTCCCGTAAAAGAAGGCGAAAACATCGACAGAGCTTTAAAGAAATTGAAAAGAAAATTCGAAAAAACCGGCGTTTTGAAAGAATTACGCACAAGACAAAAATTCACAAAACCCAGTGTTATTCGTCGGGAACAAAGATTAAAAGCAATCTATGTTCAACAAATGCAAAATGCAGAAATGGATTAATCCCTTGCTTTTTTGCGAAAAAAAGAACTGAGGCGGGTTTCCATAACCTGCCTTTTTTTTAATCAATGATGGATGCAATAACGGCTTTTTTTGATTATTTGGTGTATGAAAAACGCGTTTCGGAAAATACTGTTACCGCGTATAGGAATGACTTACACCAATTTGAAGATTTTCTTTTGCAAAATTATCAACTCGACAATTTATTGCTTGTCACTTCGGAAATAGTCCGAAATTGGACTTTATATCTAATTGAAAGTCAAGATACACCACGAACTATCAGTCGCAAACTGAGTGCACTGCGCACTTTCTTTCGCTATCAAATGAAAGTGAAAAATGTGACTATCAATCCAATGAATGTCGTGGTAAGCCCGAAAATTGGAAAACGACTGCCGCAATTTGTTGATGAAAACGAAATGGAACAACTTTTTCAAGCCGAAATTTTTCCTGATAATTATCAAGGTTGGCGCGACAGATTGATTTTGGAGCTTTTTTATGCGACCGGTATGCGTCTTTCGGAACTCATTAACATAAAGTATAGCGATTTGGATTTATATGATTGTTCTGTTAAAGTGTTAGGTAAGAGGAACAAAGAACGCATTATTCCTTTTAGTCCGCGATTAAAAGAACTGATTCTAAAATATTTTGAACTTTTTACGGAACAATATGGCGAGATAAA
>CAYYHC010000025.1:0-17959 GCA_964471715.1 uncultured Lentimicrobiaceae bacterium
TTTATCATTTTCGATGATATTACCATAGAAATTACTTATACCAATGCAGACATTATCGCCACTAAAAGAATGAAATCTTTACACGGCAACTCCTTTTTCAATTCCAACGCACAAATCATTAACCCCATACAACTTAACGACAGAGATGTTTTAACCACTACCCCCGTCAAATATGTAATTATCGCCAACGATATTTTCAATGGTCAATTAGATAATTTTGCCAATTGGAAAAGAAGAAAAGGCTTTTTGGTGGATATTGCTTACACCGGCACCATCGGTACAACCACGACCGCCATTAAGAGCTATTTGCAAGGACTTTATGATAATGCCACCCCGCAGAACCCCGCGCCTACTTATGTCCTATTAGTCGGCGACCAAGCACAAATTCCCACTTACAGCGGTCAAACCACAAACAGCCACATAACCGACTTATACTACTTCACTTGGACATCCGGTGATGATATTCCGGATTGCTATTACGGAAGATTTTCAGCACAAAACATATCACAACTAACCCCACAAATCGAGAAGACCTTAATGTATGAACAATATACCATGCCCGATCCTACTTACTTGGATCATGCCGTATTGATAGCAGGTGAAGATGGTGGACAATCCGGTGACTATGGCTATTCGCACGCCAATCCCGCCATGCACTATTTGGAAGACAATTACGTAACCGCCGCTTATGGTTATACAGCCATCAACTCATTCTATAATCCGCATGCAAGTGGCAATGCGGCACAAATACGCAGTTTATTAGGCGCCGGCGTCGGCTATGCCAACTACTCCGCCCACTGCGGTTCAACCGGCTGGTCCATTCCTTCATTTTCCACTTCCGACATCCCTTCAATGAGTAATGCCGGCAAATACGGATTAATGATTGGAAACTGCTGCCAATCCAATAAATTTGAAGAAAGCGAATGTTTTGGTGAAGCATTACTTCGTACTGCCAACAAAGGAGCAGTAGGTTACATTGGCGGCACCGATTACACTTATTGGGACGAAGATTACTACTGGGCGGTTGGCTTACGTTCACTTAGCAGCAGTTGCACCAATTGCAATATCGCAACATACGATGCCAATAACATGGGAGTTTACGACAAATTATTCCACACCCATGGTGAAGCTTACAGCAATTGGTTTACTACTCAAGGTTCAATGATCATGGCCGGCAACACCGCCGTACAAGCCTCCTCCAGTTCTCTAAAAGAATATTATTGGGAAATATACGAATTGATGGGCGACCCGTCCGTAATGAATTGGCTCACACAACCTTCCAATATGACAATTCGTATTGATAACAACGCTGTTTCCAACTCTGCTTATGATGCCATTGACGGCACCACCACTTTTACGGTTTTCACCGGTGCTCCTTACTCTTATGTTGCTTTAACACAAAATCTTACACTCATTACCGCCGGTTTATCGGATGGCAGCGGAAATGTCACACTTACTTTCCCCGCTTTGGCCGCCGGCACGACTTATGAATTAGCAGCCTCCGCGCAGAATTATAAAACCACATTTACCACCATCAACGTTTTGGCGGCTGCCGGTGCTTTTGTTACCGTTACCGATGCTCCACTCAGTGCAGGCTCCATCAGTGCAGCAGGTGAAAACATCCAATTTGATGCCTCTGTCGTCAATCGTGGCGTGGATGCAGCCACTAACGTAGTGGTAACCGTTTCTACCACATCTCCATACCTGACATTTACCGACGCTACCGAAACCATCGGTACCTTGGCGGGAAGCACCACACGCAATCTCACAGGTGCTTTTGCGGCAACAATTGCCAACAACGCACCCGACGGCACCATCGCAGCTATAGAATTTACTGTTAATTACTTGGATGCCGGCGTTGCAGAAACAAACGTTTATAACACCAATTTAACCATTAATGCACCGAACCTTGAATACGTCAGTGATAACATCACCATTTCGGGCGGTAATAACGATAATGTGATTGACCCGGGCGAAACCGTAACGCTATCCATTATTGACATTAATAATGGAAATGCCAATTTGGCAAATGTAAGTTCCGAATTATCAACATATTACTATTATGCACCTGTTACTAATAGTCCTTTTGCCATTGGAACGGTAGCCCCACAAACTACTTGCAGTTCCAATTTTACAATTACCATCAGCAACAATGTTCCTGTAGGGACAATCATTCCTTATTATCATCACATTTACAGCACTACAAATCCAGCCTATTCAGTTACAGATACTTTCTATCTTTCAGTAGGTGCCGCCGTTGAAACATGGGAGAGCGGTACTTTTACCGAAAACGAATGGAGTAACAGCAGTACTTACCCGTGGACCATCGCAACGGATAATGTTTATGAGGGTACTAATTCTGCGAAATCCGGCAATGGAGGCGTAGCCAACAGTAGTTCCGATTTGGAAATAACCATCAACGTAGAACAAGCCGGTGAGATTTCTTATGCAAGAAAAGTATCTTCAGAATCCGGTTACGACTTTTTTAAATTTTACATTGATAATGTACAACAAGAGCAACAATCCGGCGAAGTGGATTGGGCAGTTGTTTCTTTCCCTCTCTCAACGGGTACGCATACGCTGAAATTTTCATTTACGAAAGATACTTACGTTGAAAGCGGTTCCGATTGTGCATGGATAGACAATATCACCTTCCCGTTTAATGGCGAAATTGCACCGATTTTGGAAGGTTTGGCCATTACCTCCGCAGGACTCTCAGCAGGGAATTTGAGTAACGAAGGCGAAAGCATTACTTTCGATGCAACCTTAATGAATTTTGGCGAAGATAACATTAGCAACATCAATAATATTTTATCGACAACTTCTCCTTATCTCACCTTAACAGATGATAACGAATTAGTTAGCAATATGGCAGGTGGTGCGACAGTCACTTTGACGCAGGCTTTTGCCGGTACTATTGCCGCTTCCGTTCCCGATGGAACCATCGCCAATTTTACCCTTACTTCTACCTATATAGTAAACGGTAATAACGATACTGCCACTTACAATTTTTCGATCCCACTCAATGCTCCTAATTTACAATTCGTCTCTTCAGAATTTACCGAACAAGTGGGTAATTCTGACGGCTTTTTTGATGCAGGAGAAACCGTATCTTTGGTTATCAATAATGCCAATAGCGGTCATGTGGACTTGCATAATATGGTTTCCGAAATCTCAACTTATTATCATTTAGTGACCATTAGCAATTCTCCAATCAACATTGGGACAATGGCTTCTGAAACAGATTTTAATTCAACCTTTACTATTGCCGTTGACCCGACTGTTCCAGAAGGGAGCATTATTCCATTCTTCCATCACATTTATAGCAATACCAATCCGGCTTACGAATTGTATGATACTCTTTATCTGTTTATCGGAAAAGCAGTTGAAGATTGGGAAAGTGGCGGTTTCACAGAATTTGAATGGAGCAATGGTAGTTATCCTTGGACGATGACGACGACCAATCCTTATGAAGGTACCTATTGCGCAAAATCAGCCACCAATTTAGGCACAAATGGTTCATCAACCTTAGAACTGACAATTACAGCAACTGATGATGGCGTTATCTCTTACTATCGTTACTTAAATTACAGAAGAAGCGGTTATTCTTTCTCATTTTCCATTGATAATGTTGCGCAAGAAACCATTAGCATAACGACTAATGTACCTTGGACACGCGCGGAATTTCCAATCACTGCCGGTACACACACCATTAAGTTCAATTTCTATAGAACAGGATACCAAAGCAGTACAAGCAATTACGCATTAGTTGATTTTATTTCTTTCCCGATGAACGGAACGCTTGTAGCTCCGCCGGATAGTTATGTAGTAGCAACGCACGACCAACTTTCCACCGGCAGCATTGCCAATTCCGGTAACAACGTTGAATGGGACATCACCCTTGAAAATCAAGGTATTGAAGTAGCCAACAATGTGGCAATAAGCTTGGCAACGACTTCTCCATTCATTACCATCACCGATAACACGGAAGCGATTGGGACAATGGCTGTTGGAGCAACTCAGATCGTCAACAACGCTTTTGGGGCAACCATCGCCAACAATGTACCTGACCAAACGGTCGCCAACTTTGCCGTTACCGTTGAATTTAATGACACATTATCTACCAATTATAATTTCTCCAACATCATCAATGCACCCGTTTTCCAACATAACAACTATAATTTAACCGAAACAATCGGAAATGGGAGCGGTGACGTTAACCCGGGTGAAACCGCACAATTGCAAATTGTCAATTCCAATATCGGACACGCCGATGCACAAAACGTAACCTCAACATTAACAACCAATAACGCATTGGCAACCATCACTACGGCTACTCAGAATTTTACCACTATGGACTTGGTTAACAGCTATCATTCCAATTTTGTGATTGAATTTGCTTCTACCATCGCCGATGGAACAGTGATACCTTTCTATCATCATTTATACAATAATGGATACGAACGTTTTGATACAATTTACGTTACGATTTCAAAGAGTAACGTCATTATTACTAATGTTGCGGTTACACAAGGTATGAGTGCCGATTTCAACAGTTCCATTACGTTAGATGTTACCTTGCAAAATACGGGTGCCAACGCAACCGGTATTTCTCTTGCATTGGCAACAACGACTTCTGAAGTTACATTGACCGATGTAACGGAAAACATTGGAACTTTAGCCGGCGGTGCCACACAAACCTACACGGCTGTTTTTGCCGGCGATATTCAATATTTGATTACCGACCAAATGCCTGCCACTTTCACGGCAACGGTCAATTTTGATGGCGAAAGCAATGATACCACCGTTCAAATTCCATTGAATGCTCCATTATTCAACAGAACCAATTACAACTTCACCGAATTGGTCGGCAATAGCGACAACGACGCCAATCCGGGCGAAACCATCAATTTACAAATTATTGACAGAAACATTGGTCACGCCAATATCACAAATGTAACTTCCACACTAACAACCGATTCGCAATATGCCAACCTCATCACCTTTACACAAAACTTTACATCTATGAATGTTCAAACCGATGTTTACAGCAACTTTAGCATAGCAATTGATGCCACTACTCCTTACAATACGGTTATTCCTTTCTATCATCATTTATACAGTGGAAGCTATGAATATTTTGATACATTATATATTACGGTTGTAGAATTGGTGGTAATGGATGCCGATATTGTCAATATGGTTCTTTCACCGAACAACGTTGCCGAATACGACCAAACCGTTACGTGGGATGTTACCGTTGCCAACAGAGGAAACAGACCGATTACCAATGCAAGACTTGCCGTTTCAACCACATCATCCTACATCACTTTATTGCAAAATCAAAGAGCAGTCAGTGATATTGCGATCAATGACAGCATTACATTACCGGAAATATTTACGACCTACATCAGCAGTTCTGTTCCTGACCAAACAGTGGCTAATTTTACTGTAATCGTTTATTATAATAATAATTATAGCGACACGGCAAATATTGCATTAACCATTAATGCCCCTCATTTTGCATTAGTAGGCGGCGAGGTTGTCGAAACGGTGGGCAACAACGATAATGTCATCACACCGGGTGAAACATTTACCTTAACTATTTCAGACATCAATAACGGTCACGCAGCTATAGCTCCTGTCAATTCGCTCTTATCTGCCGACTTCCAATATCTTACCATTACGGATATGGTACAAACTTTCCAAGAAATGGATGTTCAAGAAACGATAGTCAGTGAATTTACGATTTTCGTTTCTCCGGAAATGCCGGAAAATAGTACTATTCCATTTACACATCATTTATACAATGATAGTTACAGCAGCTACGACATCGGTTCAACGATTTATGTCAATATCGGTTCAACCGGAATAAATGATTATAGTGAACTGAATTATCGCATCTATCCTAATCCAACGACAGACAAAATATCCGTAGAAATTAATGAGACAGCCGGAAAAGCTGAAAATATTGCCATTTACGATATTTACGGAAAATTATTGCTTGTTGAACAAATAGCTGCTCAAACCACCACCATTGATATGAGTACATTTGCTCCCGGAATGTATTTGGTAAAGATTATGAACGGAAACGACATTTTAATAACAGAAAAAATTATCAAGAAATAAAACGACATGACGGAACTACTAAAAAGGGCAAATCTATTTGCCCTCTTTTTACTTTATCTCACTCTCTTGCCGGCACAAGAAATCATCACCATTGATGAGTGTCAGCAATTGGCCATTTCTCAATCCTCTGCCAATGTGCAGAAAGAACTGAACACGCAATTGCTTCGCGTCAAATTGAATGATGTATCTTCTCATTACTACCCCACCTTGGAAATCAATGGTGCAGTTGCCTATTTGTCGCCAGTCACGGAACTCCCCACCGAATGTGCCGGATTTCAAAAAATGGACAACGATTTGTACAATGTTTCTCTCAACTTCCGACAAGTGGTTTTTGATGGAATGCGAGCCACTTTTGGAAGAAAACGCGAAAAATTACTCAATAAAAATGAAATCAATAAGTTAGATATTTCCATTAATCAAATTAAAGAACAGGTCATAAGTATTTATCTGAATTTGCTCATTATCGAAAAACAAATTACCATTTTATCGAGTGTTGAAAATACTTTCGACGAACAATCGGAGCAACTCAAGGCATTGCTAAAAGCAGGTGTCGTTTACGGAAATACCATCGCACAATTAGAATTGGAAGGGCTGAAAATTCAGCAACAAAAAGACGAATTGCAGGCGATGAAAGAATCATTGAAATCCTCATTATCCATTTTAACGGGAAGAGATATGAGCAATTTGTCTTTCGTAATGCCCGAACTTCCCCAAATTGAAAACAATACCAATTCATCACGTTATGAGTTTGATATTTTTAAAAATGAAATAGAAAATTTAAATTATCAACGTAAATTACATTTATCCAATAGTTTACCACAAATCTCCTTCTTTGCTACCGGTGGATACGGCTATCCGACCTACAACCTTTTGTCAAACAAATTTGATTGGTTCTACTCCATTGGTTTTCAATTCAAAGTCCCGCTAATAGATTGGGCAAAAACCAAAGGCGTGAGCGATATTATCAGATTGCAAAGTTCCATCCTCAGAAGTCAGGAGTCCGATTTTGAAAAATCAAACAAGATTGCCATTCAAGAGAAATTATATGAAGTCAAAAAAATAGAAAATTTGCTCATTTTGGACAAACAAATTACCGAAAAGTACCAAGGAATCAGACAAACGGCATCCACACAACTTTTGAACGGCACAATTACCGCATTAGATTACATTAAACAGCAAAATGACGAGGTTCAATCCATTATTGCTCAAGAAATGCACACTATTCAACTTTTAAAAGCGAAATACGAATTATTGGCACTAAAAGGGCAACTATAAATGGAGAATCACGACAGCAACCGTTCTATTTTTGTACGACTGCTTTGCAGTTTGCTATTTTTGAGCTGTTTATTTAACGGACAGAGCCAAAAAATCCAAAACAATATTATACAAGGGAATGCGAAATTTGCTGCAGGGAAGACAATTCGCCTCATCACTTTCGAAGATTTAATCACCTATCGACCGGTAGTTGCTGCAAGTGACGTGATTGATAAAGATGGTAATTTCAAGCTTGAATTTCCGTGTCGCGAGATACAATTGGCACAAATTGCAATTAATACGTCCAAAGCCGAACTATACATTGAACCCGGAAAGAATTTTAATTTTTCCATTGAAATGGACCCGCAACTTTTTCAACTCCTTGATCCAATGGAATATGGCGGGTTTCTGCAAATTCGCAATCTCGACACTACCCAAAAAGCGGACATCAATCCTAAAATTAATCGGTTTGAATACGTAATGGATAGAATATCAGCAAATTATTACGATGAGATAACCACAAATCCCGCAAACGTCAATTTCGACACGATCACCTCAACTATTGAAAAAATTTTTCCACTTCGATACTCCCCTACCGATTTTTATCTGTCTTACCTCTACTACTCCTTCGCCTCTTTCGAACGATTGTATTTGCAAAAATATCAGGATTCATTGTACCATAAATACCTCGATAACGAATATATATTGTACAATAATCCCGCATATATGGCTTTTTTTACCGATTTTTATGACAATTATCTATATACATCTTCCCATATTAAAAAGCAGAATCTCATTGATTGTATCAATAAAGAAGGCAATTATTTGTCACTTTTTAATGAAGTCGGTAAAGATGCCCGATTGGTAAATGAGAAAATCAGAGAATTGGTCATTCTTCAAAATATGATACAACTATATGATAATACGGATTTTAGTCAAAAGAATATTCTTTCCATTATTGAAGAAATAGCCCAAACAACTCACTTTTCGGAACACAAAGTCATCGCTCAAAATGTACTCTACGAAATTAAGCATTTACGTGCCGGCGCTACCGTTCCCACACCTGACTTTAGAACCGAAAACGGAAATCATTTTAAAATCAATCGACTGCAAGGAAAATGGGTTTATATTCAATTCTTCAATACCACTTGCAGCGACTGTATTCGTGAAATGTTGGTTATCAAAGAATTACAAAATAAATACGGGGAACAAATCGCTTTTGTTTCCGTTTCGTTAGATTTTAATGTTAATCTTTTTATCCAATTTAAAGATTACTATCGGCAATTTGACTGGCAATTTGCACATTTTAACGACCAATTTGACTGGTTAAATGAGTTGCAGATTACCACACTTCCCGACAATCTGCTGATTGCACCTGACGGCACCCTCGCACAACGCTACGCGCCCGACATCACCCGCGAACTTCCCTCTTTTTTGGCTCGTTTATTTAGAGAGAAAGATCCCCAAATAGACATTCTTTCGCCTCATAACAAGAATTAAACAATGCAAATATTTCTATTTTTTAATAAAACAGAATGAAAAAAAACATTTTCGTCTTTTTTCTATACCTTTTATGTATTGCCTCCTTGTCCGCGCAAAACATAGGTATTATTCCAACACCCCAAAACGTAACCTTTTACACCGGTAATTTCACGTGGGATGACGACCTTTTGTTTTACTTTGATACAGAACTGAAAGATTCAAAAATTATTCTGGAAGAATACGAAAATCTTCGTGGAAAAAAGCCGACCATCATTAACAATCTCAAAAAATCAGAAAAAGAAAAATCTCTGCAATTCTATCTTGTGTCTCAACTACCGATTCCACAAAACATGGAGCAAGGATATGTCATAGAAATTACTGATAATAAGATAGTTCTGAAAGCAACCACAGAAACGGGTTTGTTTTATGCTTGGCAAAGTTTAAAGCAGATTTACCGGTTCAATCTAAGAGAGTATTACGGAAAATCCGTTCCAATACAAATACCGTGTCTGTCTGTAACCGATTACCCTATGCTGAGTTATCGTGGGTGGATGGACGACATCAGTCGCGGTCCGATTCCGACACTTGATTTTTTGAAAAAACAGGTAACGACTTTGGCAGAATTTAAGTTGAATTTCTTCACATTATACACTGAAAACACCTTTAAAACAGCCACTTATCCCGAATTATCCCCGCAAGATGCCCTCACTGCCGCTGAAATCAAAGAATTAGAACAATTCGCCGCTCAATACCACATACAACTCATTGGAAATCAGCAATGTTTTGCCCACATGGAGAAAATTTTGAGAAATCCATTCTTCGATGGTCTTGCCGACACCAAATACAATCTGAACCCCGGTAATTCGGAAACATATACTTTTTTGAATAATATTTTGGAAGAAGAAGCGGCGTGTTATTCGTCTCCATTTTTCAATATTAATTGTGATGAAACCGAGAGTTTGGGCACCGGAAAAGCGGCAGAATATATTCAAAAAGTAGGCGTAGCACAGGCATATTATAACCATATTGATAGTTTGCACCGCATCTTATCAAGTTACGACAAACGAATGATGATGTGGGGAGATATTGCACTGAAACACAAAGAAATAATCAACAATCTTTCCAAAGATATTATTATGTTGGTCTGGAGTTATGTACCGGCAGACCATTTTACGGAAATGATTCAACCGTTTAAAGAAGCCGGCTTCGATTTCATTGTTGCATCGGGCGTAAGTATGTGGAGTACAGTGTTTCCAAGCGTGGACAGTTACATCAAAAACATTGCCAATTTTGCGCGCGACGGCTATAGTGCGGGGGCAATGGGACTGCTCAACACGGCGTGGGACGACTCCGGGGAATCACTTTTTAACAGCGCTTGGCATGCGTTGGCGTGGGGCGCAGAAATGTCGTGGCGACCTATCCTCAACGAAAATGAAGCTGCCGCACAACAAGAACGCAATGAACGACTTGAAATTTTCAATCTCAATTTCAACTTCCAATTTTTCCACTATTACAATCCTGATGTACTGATTACCGACTATTTATCCCTGCTTTCGCAATATGACAAGGCACCCTATCAGCAACTATACCAATTTGGATCTCTCTGGAATACAGACCCCACCTGCTTCTTCCCCTCTGAAGTCAGCCCGGAGGCGGAATCCAACAACAATGATGCTACCTTTATGACTATCAAGACTTTAGAGCAACTTAAAATAATCCTTGAAGACGAAAGCAATTACGAAAATTCCGATATTATCTACAACGCTTTATACGCTACTTCAAGAATTTACGTTAATCTTTTAATCAATAAATTGCGTTTCAATTTATACGAATACTACCGCAGCCCCAGTGCCGACAATAAACAATATATCCAAATTTCAATTGACGATTTATTATTGGTTATCAATCATTTAAAGAATGATTACCTTCGATTATGGGAAAAAGAAAACAGACCTTATTGGCGCGATGTAAACATGGATAAATACGACCAATTAGCACGAACATTGCAAAACATTAAACAACAGATATTTATCACAACTTCTTTGTCTGATAATCAAAGAGTAAAGGTGCAATTACGCACCCTATTTAATGATATTCCGATTTACTATACCATTGATGGAAGTGAACCGAACAAAAACTCATCAATTTATTCACAGCCGTTTGAAATTAGTCAATCTTGTATTATCAAAACAAAGACAATCAATGAATTAGGAAAAGAAGTAACGAACGAAAAATTTATTTTGGCACATAAAGGGATTGGGGCGTTAAAGAAGCTGAATACGGAATACAGTTCTTATCGCACCACTTACAGCGGCGGCGGTGAGATGGCACTATTAGATGGATTGATTGGCAGCAATGATTACAGAGACGGCAAGTGGCAAGGTTATCAAGGGGTTCCTGCCGACATTGAAATTGATTTTCATAAAATCACCGATATTCAAACCATCACCGTACAATATCTGCAAAACTATTATGATTGGATTTTGGCACCCGAGGACATTGAAATTCTTACTTCCAAAGATGGCAAGAATTATCAGTCAGTACGGAAAGAACATTTTGAAGTAGAGCAAGTTAGCGGTACAAAAATAGGAGCTCACTGCATAAAGAACCTCAATGAAAAGGTTCAATATGTAAGAATCATCGTCAAAAATCCGGGCTTATTGCCAAAGGAACACTCTGGCGCCGGTAGCGATTCTTTTATTTTTTTGGATGAAATAATAATACAATAAATGGACCTATTTACAGACGAATATTTCATGAAAATTGCATTTTCGGAGGCAGAAGAGGCATTATTGTCGGATGAAATTCCGATTGGAGCGGTCGTCGTGCTCAACGACAAGATAATTGGTCGCGGGCACAACTTAACCCAGACCTTGCAGGATGTAACGGCGCATGCAGAGATGCAGGCAATCACGGCGGCTGCCAATTATTTGGGAGCTAAATATTTGAATGATTGCACTTTGTACGTAACATTAGAGCCTTGCGTCATGTGCGCAGGTGCCATTGCGTGGGCACAAATAGGTCAATTGGTTTATGCCGCATCTGATTCAAAAAAAGGCTATTCCTTAACCAATTATCCCATTTTACACCCCAAAACGATTGTAAAAAATGGCATTTTATCCTCAGAAAGTGAAACAATGCTCAAGCAGTTTTTTGCACAAAAAAGAAAACCAAATCATATAATTTAGTTTAGGTTTGCACGTTTATTAATGACAATCAATTATTATGAAAAGAATATTATTCCTTATATCCGTTTTATTTCTCATCAATAGTGCTTATTCTCAACGATTTATTGGTTCCATTATTGCCGGAGGAAACTTCACGCAGGTTGATGGCGACATGGTTTACGGGTATCATAAAGCAGGCTTGAATGCGGGGGCATCGGTCATGTTGCCATTGGATGCGAAATTTCGATGGTTCGCCACCGTGGAGTTGTTATATACGCAAAAAGGCTCATACAAAAGAAATTACAACCCAGATATGTGCGATACATGCGACTTACAATTTGACAACGCCAATATTGATTATCCCTGCAATAATGACATAAAGTACAAACTGAATTTGGATTATGTTGAAGTGCCGGTCATCTTTCATTACGAAGATTTTCGGACGGGCTGGGCGATCGGTGCCGGTTTTGCATGGGGCAGGTTGGTACGTGCGAAGGAGATTGAAAACGGCTGGACCACCACGACGAATGTTCGTTCAGGAACTTATACAACCAATGATTGGAGCGTGTTGGCAGATTTGAAAATCAAGATTTGGAAAGGACTGAAACTCAATATCCGTTATCAATACTCGTTTGTGCCGCTGCGTTCACGTACCTATAATACGAAAGACAATTACGGAGTTGTTATCGCAACTACGCCACGCAAAGAGTACAACAATGTCATTACGGTACGCTTAATTTATTCATTCAATGAGAAATACATTAAAAATCACGAATGGGTAAAGGGGGGCAGCAAAGGACCGCGCTGGATACGCGACACTTCGAAGAGTTTTTATAAATAGGAAATTGTAAGAGATTTTTCGGAATTGAAAAGTGGTCTTTTGTGGTATAATAGACAAAAATAGTTGGTAAAAAATCCGTAACTATTTGAATATAAAAAAAATGAAAGTGTTTTTATCAAAGTACTTTGTTTATGTCAAAAATTTCAAATTTAAACATGCAAAAAGTTGACAATGGCTGAGCTATATGAAGAAGCTACGCACCATTATCAACTTTTTTGAGTCGGATTACCAACTAATTTAGCCCACATTGCCTCTTTTGTAGTTTAATGAGCAATGTTTCAAAAGTTGGGAGTTTCTTTGTTTAGATTCTTAAGATGGCTGAGGTTAGCAGTTTAAAATGTGACCTTATTACCCTCTTACATTATAATCTTGTGCCAATGTATTCATTGCCTTCATTAATTTATGAAAATAAATAAATGGTCCAACTATAATGAGACTCCCTAAGATAAACCAACCCCAAAATGTACGGGCACTAAATTCGTAAGGTAAATTTCTTCTTTTTAATTCCATCCCTATACGACTTGAGATGTTATTAAACCAAACTAAAGGAACTATTCCCATAGTAAGCCATGAAAAAATGAAAAAGACAAGACAAAAGTGCATCGTTTTTTTGTGATCATGCCGTGAGGCAATGGAATTGATTTCAGTTGAAATGTGCGACATCACAACCAAAGCGTAGATTCCAAAAGTAATTAAAGACAAGAAAAAGAATTTTGCCAATCCTCTATTTGTTCTTAATTGTACAACAGGCGCATTTGCGCTACCATTTGTTGAAGTTTCTTCCATAATATTGATATTTAATAGTTATTTTTGCCTCCACTTCTTACGGCTATCGGCTTCTCCGTTTATTTACCCGTAAAAACGAGTATTTATTGTTATTAATTAAACTGCAAATATAAATTTATATTAAAACGAACTTTATTAATCTTTTTAAAGTGTTGATTATTGTTTTATGTCGTTTAAGAGTTTTTAAAAGAGATCTTAGTATATCCGGTTCATTAGGTTTAATAAAAGCATTTCAAAATTTTCAAGGGTAGAAAAAAAGAGAAAGCTAAGACTTTTAGTATTATAAAATAAACTGTCACCTAAAATAACCTAACAAAATAATAGCAAAAACTTGCAATTTCACTAACGCTGCGCACAAATTTTAGGCGGTACAAATGTAGAAAAATTTTTAATATAAATTAAATTCCAATAAAAAAAAACTTAAACTTTGATAATATTTTTTTTAAATGATTGGGAACAAGTTATTTACATATATTACTGCTCAATAATACTCATAATGATCTAAAATTCTTTTTTTTAAGCTTTGTGAAAAGGAAATCCGATAATTATTTTGCCAAGTAATCTCTCGATCGTCAAAAAGTGAAGGCTGAGGAGATCGACTTTGTTACCATTGAACCACAGGTTCCAACACTTTGTATGTTATAAGGAGTTACTAATTGATGCAAGTAATCCATTATACATAACAGTTTTTCACAATCTTCATCCCAAAAACGAATTCTCAAAAAAATCAAATTAAAAGTAAACACAAAGTCAGGGTTCAATCGAACTTCGACCTTATTTTTTCAACCTAAATTGTTTACCAAACCGCAAAAATTGTCAATATTCCCAAAAAGATATTGAGAGTGACAATCAAATACTATCAGAAATAATTTGTATATCAATATTAATAAGCATTAGACATAAAAAAAGCACCTCTTTTGAGGTGCTAACTTTGTTGCTGTTTGAGCGGAAGACGGGTCTCGAACCCGCTACCTACAGCTTGGAAGGCTGTCGCTCTACCAAATGAGCTACTTCCGCGATGGTGGGAGGGGGAGGATTCGAACCTCCGAAGGCTTAGCCAACAGATTTACAGTCTGCCCCATTTGACCGCTCTGGTACCCTCCCAATGAGCCGATAGACGGACTCGAACCGCCGACCGGCTGATTACAAATCAGCTGCTCTACCAACTGAGCTACATCGGCACTGGGAATCTCTTATTTCAAATAACGTATCTCGTTTTTGAGGCTGCAAAAATACACTTTTTTTCATTCCCTCCAACGATTTTTTATATATTTTTTGATATTTTTTTAAATCATTGATTTTGAAATGATTAATTTTATTTTTTACCGATACTTTTTTCTTTTTAAGGTTAATGACACTTGTCTGTGAATAAATATTTCGCGCGATATGTCGTAATACCGCAAAATATAGTGTATCTTTGCATCCTAATTATTGAATTGACAACTATGGGTAAACTTATTTTGTTATTCTTTGGACTATACACAGCATTACTCTTTCTTGTTATGTGGCTCACCTCCCGCAAAGCCAACAACGCCACCTACTTTACCGGAAACCGCAAATCTCCTTGGTTTGTAGTCGCTTACGGAATGATTGGTGCCTCCCTCTCCGGCGTCACTTTTATGTCAGTCCCGGGAGACGTTGCCAATATTCAGTTTACCTACTTCGGTGTCGTCCTCGGCTATATACTTGGTTACCTGATTATTGCCTATGTCTTACTCCCACTCTACTATAAAATGAACGTTACTTCGATCTACGAATACCTCGATGTTAGAATGGGAAACGAAGCCCACAAAACAGGTTCCATCGCTTTCATTATTTCGCGGTTATTAGGTTCTGCACTACGTATGTATTTAGTAATCTACGTGTTGCAGGTCTTTGTTTTCGATGCTTGGAATGTCCCTATCTGGATTACTTCAGTCATTATGATTGCCATTGTGCTGCTCTACACCTATCGCGGCGGCATTAAAACAGTGATTTGGACCGATACACTGCAAACTACATTCATGCTGGCTTCCTTGATTATTACCATTTTCATTATCGTAAAAGAGATGGATTGCTCATTTGCAGAGGTTTTCAAACAAATTCATGCCGCTGGTTATACCAAAGTTTTTGAAACCAATTGGCAACTGCCCAATTATTATATCAAACAAATTGTCAGCGGTATGTTCATTACCATCGTAATGACAGGGTTAGACCAAGACATGATGCAGAAGAACTTGACCTGCAAGAATTTAAAAGACGCCCAACGCAATATGCTCACCTTCTCCGGCATTCTGGTTTTCGTAAATGCCCTCTTTTTAATACTCGGCGGACTATTACTCATTTATGCTCAAAATATTGGCTTTGATTTGTCGGCTCTCATTCAAAATGGCAAAACCGATAGAATTTTTCCCGAAATTGTGTTTAATTCTTTAGGAGCGGGTACCGCAATCATCTTTATTATGGGACTTATCTCCGCCGGTTATTCCAGCGCAGATGGGACACTTACCGCTCTTACTACTTCAATATGCTACGATATTATTAAAATTGACAAACATATCCCGTCCGAAGCCAAGAGAACTCAATTACGCCGTTTGGTGCACTTAACCGTTTCTATCGCATTTCTACTGATTATCATCATTTTTGCCAACTTTCACAACGATGCCCTCATCACGATCATTTTCAAAATCGCCGGCTATACCTACGGTCCTATCTTGGGAATGTTCGTGTTCTCTATTTACACCCATCGCGTGATTCGTTTTAAAAAATTAATTCCGGTTATCGCCATATTCTCCCCCATCATCTGCTTCTTTTTGTCAAAATATTCCGAACAATTGCTGTACGGCTACAAATTCGGTTTTGAATTATTGATCGTAAACGGATTACTGACATTCATCGGATTGATGATGATCAGTGAAAAAACAATTAGAATTGCTAATATTCAACCCAATGAATAATATTGATCATAAATATTCTTATTTGGTAAAATACTTTTCGGAACACAACCCAAATGCTGCTTCCGAGCTACACTTTGAAAGCACCTTTCAACTTTTGGTTGCAGTGGTACTTTCTGCGCAATGTACCGACAAACGGGTGAACATTGTTACCCAAGAGCTCTTTGCACTCTACCCTACTGCTAAAAAAATGTCGCAAGCCTCTGTTACGGAAATACTTGAGTTAATAAAATCGGTTTCCTATCCCAACAATAAAGCGTCCCATTTATATGGTTTATCTCACATGCTGATGACCGATTTTGGCGGTGAAGTCCCTGATAATATGGAAGATTTGCAAAAACTGCCGGGGGTCGGACGCAAAACGGCCAACGTCATTTTATCGGTCGCTTTTCAACAACCGACAATGGCAGTAGATACGCACGTCTTTCGTGTTGCCACGCGTATCGGTCTCATACACAATGCTAAAACACCATTAGAAGCAGAAAAACAGTTGGTCGCGCACCTTCCGCAAGAGGTAATTGCGATTGCCCATCATTGGCTTATCCTTCACGGGCGCTATGTCTGCATCGCACGCAAACCACAATGCGAGACATGCGGTATCAAGACCATTTGCGATTATTATTTAAATCAAGAAAAAAAACTTTTACAAAAATAGATTGTTACAATTATTTCAAACTTATTAAAATGCCTGCAGTATATATTCCCAACGTAGAATTAGAAAGAAAAACCATTTTACAAAAATACAAAGAATTACTTCTATCGGTCTATGATAAAACGACGCCCGAGCAACGCAAAATAATACACAAGGCATTTGCTTTAGCCGCCTCCGCCCATAAAGATATGCGCCGAAAAAGCGGAGAACCATACATTTACCATCCCTTGGCTGTAGCCAAAATCGTGGTTCAGGAAATTAATCTGGGAACCACTTCCGTAGTTTGCGCACTGCTTCATGATGTGGTTGAAGATACCGAATACACTCTTGATGATATTCGCGATATGTTCGGTGACAAAGTCGCCAAAATCACCGATGGGTTGACGAAAATTGAAGAGTTGGCCATCAATAATGACGTTTCCTTGCAAGCCGAAAATTTCAGGAAGATTTTCCTCTCAATGTCGGAAGATATTCGCGTTATTTTGATCAAATTGGCAGACAGACTGCACAATATGCGCACGTTGTCATCAATGCCGGCGGAAAAACAATGGAAAATATCATCGGAGACCTCCTATTTCTACGTACCAATTGCACACCGTTTGGGTTTGTACAGCATTAAAAGCGAATTGGAAGACTATGCCATGCAATACACCGACCCGACATCATATCATTTGATTTTCAATAAGTTGAAAAGCACGCAAGCCATTCGTGAAAC
>CAYYHC010000026.1:0-6791 GCA_964471715.1 uncultured Lentimicrobiaceae bacterium
ACCCGCAAATGGCATAAGAAAGAACAATTTAATGATTTTGCCCTGAGTAATTTGTAAAATATTGATTTATAATATTTTATTTAAATCAAATTAAAAATAAGAGGAGTTAGTCCATAGAGGCAATGCGCTTTTTTCAGCCCGTGCTCACAATTACGGAATTTGTACCACCCGTACTATACTGGCTTCGTAACCATTGCGCGTAACTTCAATATGCGTCTTGATACGTTCTCGCAGTGTTTCTACATGGCTGATAATTCCAACTTTACGACTTCCATTGGCATTGAGATGTTCCAAGGCAGCCATTACCGTGTTGAGATATTCTCCGCTTAACGTGCCGAAACCTTCGTCAATAAACAGCATTTCAACCGACAAGCCCTGTTTGTTGAGGTTTGACAAGCCCAAAGCCAACGCAAGTGACACAATGAAACTTTCTCCGCCGGAAAGGGTGTTGACCGGACGAATGGCACCACTTTCATAACTATCGATGATGGTTAATGTTAGCTCACTACTATCCAATCGATAACGATTTGAAAGATTGTCAAGATAAAGATTGGCAACCACCAACAGCTGTTTTAAGACATAACTTTGAATGATTTTCCGGAATGTTTTTCCTTCTTTATCACCGAATTTTTTGTTCAAAACTTCCCATTTATCGTATTTTTCTTTCAGAGCATCACAAGTGACTTTTTGTGCGGCAATTTTAGCCTTGCTCTCTTCATTGGATTTTAATTTCTGCTCTTCGCTTCCAATGTTCGTGCTTTTTAATTTGATGTCATTTTCAAAATTTGTGATCAACTGATTTAAAGTATCTATTGTGTCTGTTTCTTCCAAAGGCGGTTGTAGTGCGCGGTGGGCTGTCAAGTTACCTTCGGCCGCTGCTTTTTCCCCTTCCTTGGTTTTAATTTTATCCTTAATTTCAGTGATATTTTTACGCTGTAAGTTGATATTTTCGTCGCTGTTTTGGCATAAAACCGCCAAACGTTGTTCGGTAATTGTAGCATGAGATGAATAAAAACCGGCTAAATCTCGTTGATTTTCAGCTATCATCTTATTCGCATCTGACAAAGCATTGGTATAAGTGGTAACCGAAGTATTCAACTCATTCCACTTGATTACCAATTGTCTATCTTCTATTGCCGTAGCAGGTTCAATATTTTCCCAATCTGATTGTTTATTAATGATTTGCGTTTTTACAAATTCAATATGTTGCTCATCTTTTTGCAGTTGGACTATCTGATTTTCTATTTGTACGAGTTGATTGACGGTTTCATTATATGACTTTGCTTCGTCGCTTAATTTTTTGATAAACAATTCATTATCAGATTTCCAATCATGTTGCCAATTGGAATAGGTGATTGTGTTCTGAATAGTATTAAATACGGAAGTGGCTTGTTCTTTAAACGTATTGATTTGATTTTTAATCTTTTCAATATTGTTATTACATTCATTTAAAGAATTTTCCGCTTTTGTGCAATTCTCTTTCGCTGTATCAAAATTCTTTTGTGTGCTATCGTCTTTTTCTTTTTGCAGACTATTAATTTCTTCTTGTAATTGGTTGCAAGATGATATCTTGTCTTTTAATGTCTGTAAAGTGTTTTCAAAAGTTACTTTCTTTCTTGCCAGCAGTTCGGGAATGTTAGGCGCGTCACCGGCGATTTCGCAAAGTTCACATTGCACATTCAAATTTTGCTTAGCTTTTTCACATTCTCCATTGGCAATATCGATTTCGGTATTTTTCGTTTTGAGCTGTTTTCCGATTTCTGTTAATCGAATTTGGTTGGTTGTGAGTTCTTCATTCGCTTGGTCATAAAGTTGTTTGTCTGTATTTAGCTGTTTTTCAATTGGTTCCAATATTTTCATTAAATCGTCATCATCAATAATCTTTGCCACTTTTTGTCCGCACACGGGGCAATCGTCGCCGATTTTCAGTTGGTGGCGCAGTACCTTGGCGGCATTATCAATCGACAATTTTGTTTTTTCGTATAGCTCATTGGTTTTTTCGTAGTTGCTTTTCGCTTTTTCAAAATTGTTACTTAAAGTTTCAGTTTGGTTGTTGCAGTCATTTTTTTGGTTCTCAATTTTGCCGTATTCGTCTTTCTTCGTATTTAATTGATCAACTTTCTCTTGTAATTTTTCAAAAGCATTTTCGGCATTAATAATATTTTTTAAATGCTCATTATAATTGTCTCGCTGTTCTTCTATTTTTGGACGGTTAAGTTGTTGTAGCGTTTCCGTTTTTTCATTAATTTCTTTCTGTTTGTTGTCATTATCAACTTTGGTTTTCTGAAAATTGCTTTTTGCTTCATTTAGTTTTTTCTCCAAATCGGGCAGCTCTTTTTCCTTTTCCGATTGAAGATTAGTATATTTATTAATATCAATTTTATATTTGATAATCGTATTTAATTCGGTAATAATGCCTTGACTTTGCGAAAACATATTGGCAAACGGCTCATTATTTGTAATAAAAGCCTCTTTCTGTTGTTTCTCGTTTTGTAAAGTCTGCAATTTGTCTTTTAAAAATTGATAATTACCCAATAAAATTGCATAATTATCTTTCAAATTTTGCAATTTTTCAGTATTTAATTTTTGTTTCCGTGTTTGTTCCGACAATGAATGATAATCGGAGCGTGCTTTCCCTGAAATGTCCCAATCTACAATAAGTTGTTCTTTTTCTTTAAATTCAGGCGTCTCCATTTCTTCCTTCAAACCTTGAAGTGCTTTTTCAACTGCATCTAAACTTTGCGAAATTTTTTGGTAGTTTGAAAGCCAATCGCGTTTGACAATCGCATTATTTTTATTGGTAGTTAATTGATTGACTGATTGTTTTAATGAAACAATATCATTTTGAATTCTATTAATATCATCATCCGTGAGCAGAGTTGCGGCGATGGCACTGATTTTGTTGTATTCCGTTTCGTACTTCTTTTTTTGTTCATTTGTTATTTCAAAAATTCTCTGACCATATCGTGCAAATTTAGTTGTATTTGTCAGTTTTTCAAGGATTTCTGCTTTTTCATCATTGCCACTGATCAAGAATTTGGTAAATTCGCCTTGGGCAAGCATGGTGGTACGGCAAAACTGTTCAAAATTAAGTCCGATCAATTCTTCAACCGTTTCGTCCGTTCTTTTTTCTTGGATACCATCAATAGTAATAGTACCGGAGACACTTAATTTGCCGTCAATTTTTTTGCGGGCGCGCGATGCCTCCCACTTTGCAACGCACTTTTGATTACCAACCATAAAAGACAAATCCACGTAAGCTTCCACCGTATTGCGCCGCATCAACTGTTCTACTTTGTCAACCGCGCTTCCGCCAATGTCAACCGAATCCTTTGCCGCCCGATTTTTACTGAAACGGGGTGTCTTTCCAAAGAGTGCCAAGCAAACAGCATCTAAAATAGTCGTTTTTCCCGCGCCCGTTTCGCCACATATCAGAAACAGATTATTGTTTATCAACGGCTCTTTTTCAAAATCGATTTCTGCATGGGCAATAGATGCAATATTATGTATAATGAGTTTTTGTATTTTCATAAGTAATTAATTAAAAGAAAGTTATATTTTTTCTTTGCTAACTTCTGCAATAACCTCGGTCAACATTTGTTGTTGTTCATCATCTAATGGAAAGTATTGATGCGCAATTTCCACGATTTCGTCGGTTGACAATTCGCGAATTTCTTCTATCGTACGGTTTGATAGGGAGACTTCGGTTTCGGGTTGCACTGTGCGTATAGGATTAATGAGACAAAAACGACATTGCGGGTCCGAATGTGCTTGCAAAACTTCCTGAACCAAAAAATTGTACTCCGCCGGTGATTGTTCCGGTTCCATATTAACATTTAAACGTAAATATATTTTTTCGTTCAACTTCTCTTTCAAAAGTTCCAAAGCGTGCTCAATTGAAGTCCCTTCGTTGCAATTGGGCAGCGTCAAAACGCTCCGCAATTCATCAAGTGTGATCATTGAACAACTTGGAGTATCTCCATATTTTGATATTTCCACCATAGAAACAGAATGTTTATATTGTTCATCAAAACTAACGGCAAAAGGAGTTCCGCTGTAACGTACACGATGATTGTTACTTACAAATTGAGGGTGGTGAATATGACCTAAAGCGAGGTAATCATATCCGGTTCCGATGGCGTCAATAGAGGTATATTCGAGATTTCCCACACATTCCACATCGTCAATATTTCCGACTTTGTGACCGGTGGTATCGCAACCGCGAACGGCCAAGTGCGCCATCAAGACAACGGGAAGTTGTGCATCATTTTGAGAAATAACTTCATTCAGCAGGGCATTAAAAAAAGTCGTTTGGCGATTGGCGTCCTCATCGGAAAGTTGTGGAAAATTGCGTTCCGAACAGTAGGGAACGGCTGCCACAAATCCCTTATTTCCAATTTTAATAATGTGCGTATTCAAATCGGCAGACACATTTCCAATAATATGAATGTGTAAGGTATTCCACAATTTTTTGTCAATTTCAAGTCGTGAATAGCTATCGTGATTGCCGGCAGTCACCACAATTTCCATTGATTCGTGCTGTTGATGAATATGCAGCAGTTCCTCTACGAACATCGTTTGTGTATCAATATTGGGAACGCCGGTGTGGAAAATATCACCGGAAACGACCATTACATCGGGTTTTTGCTCTTTAACAATATCGGCAATCTGACGCAGAAAATAGATTTGTTCTTCTTTACGGTCGTAATTGTAAAATTTATGTCCTAAATGCCAATCACTTGTGTGTAAAATTTTCATATAATGGGGTTTAAATGATTTTGGTGACGATACTTGTTGTGTGTAATTATTTATAAAAAATATGGAATATGATAGTAAAACGATTAATTTTATTGATTTTTATGGCAGTTATACTTATTATATTACCAAAATGCAAAAAAATGTCCTTGAATATTACATTCAAGGACATTATAAGTTTGTATTGGGACGACTATTTATTAATAATTAATTGTTGATTGTTGGTTGCTCCATTGGTAAATGAGGTACGAATGAAATACAAACCTGCGGGGAAGTCATTAATTTCAACGATATTATGTTTTTCATTAGTTGAAATGGTTTTAACCACTTGACCGATAGCGTTTACAATTTGAATTTGAGTTAAATTTTCACCATCGATGTTTACGATATTGGAAGCCGGATTTGGGTAAACGGAAAAAGAGGAGGTATTGTTTTCGTTGATGTCGGTTGTTATGCAAGAGGCGAAGAAGTTATAAATTTCGGTTTTGTAATCAATGTCATTTACGGGTGTATAATACCAATCGTGGTCGCCACCGATAACTTTAATAAAAGCAGTTTTGCTGTTGTTATTACCGTTTTCATACATATATTTTTCGAATGTAAGACCGTCATTCATTGTATTTTCGTAATTGGTAACGATAGGAGTGGCGTCGCATTGGTTAAAACTTCTCCAAAATTCGACGGTAGCCTCCGCGCCAAGTCCGATGCTGAACGACATCCCTGACATAGCAAAGTCGGCATTTGCATAACTAACGGTTGAATCGGCAGTTCCGTGAATGTGCATTGCGCTGACATTAGCGGTAGGAGTTGCGCTGGAAACTACATTTCCAATGGTACCACTGACAGAAGCAATAGCGTTAATACGGTCTGATCTTTCGATTGCCAAGCGATTGGACATAAAACCGCCCATTGAAAAACCGGTTACAAAAACATTTCTTGTATCAATATTATAAGTTGCAATCAAGTCATCCAAAATAGCCATTAAGAAACCGACATCATCCACATTTTGATTAATAACGACATCTCCTATAATAGGCACAGTCGCACTTATGCCGGAATTCCAAGCCGTACCAATGGAACCTGCTAACGGAATGGTAGCAGTTAAAGCTTGAGGGGTAATGATAATCCAACCGTGTGCATCGGCAATGGTATTAAAACGAATACTATTCGCAAAATTGGTCATGTCATCGCCCAAACCATGCAGACAGAATAAAACCGGCGCAGGAGTCGAGATGTTGTAACTTGCAGGAACATATTCCAAATAATTACGAACGCTATCGCCCCAGGTAATGGTCTTTGGTGTTTGCGTTTGTGCCCAAACAGAACAAGTTAATAAAGCAACGAATAAAAACGTAAAAACTTTTTTCATACTCTAAATATTTAATAAAGAGGACTTTATTGTTATTTTCTTTCAAAAATAGAGTCCTCAATTCTATTTTTAAAAACGAGGCAAATATACAAAAAAATAAATAATACAATCATTATATAAGCGTTTTTTTGTATTTTTGCACCCTTAAAATCATAGCGTATGAAAATAGCAATTGTTGGTTCCGGGTATGTAGGTTTGGTAACAGGAACGTGTCTGGCAGAAGTGGGATTTGAAGTTACTTGTGTTGATATTGATGAAGCGAAAGTCCAAACGTTAAAGCGTGGGGAATCTCCAATATATGAACCGAGTTTAGACACCTTGTTAAAGAAGAATATTGAACAAAAACGGTTGTTTTTTACCACTTCTCTGGCAAGCATCATCAACGACGTTGACGTTGTCTTTTCGGCTGTAGGAACTCCTCCGGATGAAGATGGAAGTGCCGATTTGCAATATGTTCTTGATGTGGCACGTACGGTCGGTAAAACGATGAATCATTATGTCTTGTTGGTTACCAAAAGCACCGTTCCCGTTGGTACAGCGCAAAAAGTTAAGCACGCGATTCGCGAAGAACTAACTAAAAGACAATTAGATATACCTTTTGATGTTGCCTCTAATCCTGAATTTTTGAAAGAAGGAGATGCGATTAATGATTTTATGAAACCCGACA
>CAYYHC010000026.1:6801-17550 GCA_964471715.1 uncultured Lentimicrobiaceae bacterium
TCGGAGTGGAATCGCAAAAAGCGGAAGATATTCTACAAAAAATATACCGACCTTTTGTGATGAACGGACATCCCATCATTTTTACCGATATTGCTTCGGCAGAAATGATTAAATATGCTGCCAATGCAATGTTAGCTACCCGTATCAGTTTTATGAATGACATTGCCAACTTGTGCGAAATTGTCGGTGCTGACGTCAATATGGTGCGCAAAGGTATTGGCAGCGACAGCCGAATCGGCAACAAATTTCTTTATGCCGGTATCGGTTACGGTGGCTCATGTTTTCCAAAAGATGTTAAAGCCCTTATCAAAACCGCCGACAAGAACGATTATTCACTCGACGTTTTGAAAGCGGTGGAGCAGATTAATGATAGACAAAAATCGCTGCTTTTTGATAAATTTAGCAAGTTTTACAAAGGAAATATTGCAAGAAAAACGGTCGCTATTCTCGGATTGGCATTCAAACCCAACACCGATGATATGCGTGAAGCGCCCGCTTTGGTACTGATTCAAAAGTTGTTGGAAGCCAATTGTACTGTTAAGGCTTACGACCCTGTCGCGATGACCGAATGCAAACGCCGAATCGGAAATACTATTTCTTACTGTCAAAATTTGTATGAAGCAATTGAAAACGCCGATGCCCTCTTTTTGGTTACGGAATGGGCTGAATTTAAAATTGTGGATTTTGCCAAATTAAAAACACTGATGAAAAGTCCCGTTATTTTTGATGGACGAAACATTTATAATGCGGAAGATATTATTAAAAACGAAATAACCTATTTCCCCATTGGACAAAAATCCATTGAATTTTAAAAAATAAGAGAGAAAGGCTGCTATTTTTCGGAAAATTTACTCTCGGAAATAGCAATGTTTTTTTGAGGATTATGAAATGTGATGACGGTCACATCGCCATTGGTTTCGCTCATTTTTACTTTTGATGCCAAATAGTTCTGCGGATTAAGATAAACCTCTATTGTAGAATACATTGACTTCAATCGTTTATTGACAGGTTTCAACAAAACCAATAGATCCGATTTTTTGTAATATTCGATAGAAAAATTGCTATTGGACACCAAGCCGGTTCCGTTAATGGTTTGAAGAATCATTGCACCCAAGTCGCCAATCATTTTATTTTTGGTAGTTCCGCTTGCATTCTTGAGAAACGCGCCCCGCGAATTAATAATAATGGAATAAACCGACGGAGTAGTGTAAGCCCAATTCAGCAACCCCGGCTTTTTGTAAAGCATTGTGCCTTTCGATACGACTTTTTCCACAAATAATTTAGATGTTTTTTCTTGCTCAAAACTGACTTGTAATGTTTGTAATTGTGCCGAAACCGTGTTTATTTTTTTAGCCATTTCCGTTTTGGCATTTCCCGAAATAGGCACATAACCGGTCGGCTGCGCAACCATTATCGTCGAAAATATGATGAAACCAATAACAACTATATATTTAATATTTTTCATTTGAAGCAATTTAGTATGAAAACGCATCATTTTTAATTTTGTTTTATTGGGGAAACGAAATGTGTTTATTATCTATTAACCAGCGAGTTACATTAACAATTTTCTCTTCATCAAAAGAAGAAGACAGTTGAAGAACCAATGATTTTATGTCGTGGCAACTCTTAATATTTTCTTGAACTGCCGCCGCAATTTTTTTAAATTCATCATTCGTTATGGGCTGTTTCCGTTTTTTTAAACAGATGTCACATTGTTGGCAAGCACTGCTTTTGGTTTCGCCGAAATAAGCCAATAGTAATCTGCTTCGGCAGACAGAATCGTGTTGCACATAATTGACGACCGATTTCAATCTTTTTTCCGCCGTTTCTTTTCGCACCTGATAAACTTTAGGATCGGGAAAGAGGTGATTTTCATTTATTCTATTCTGTACAAAATAGAGGGATGGAAGATTGCTACTTTTTTGATAATCAATGTAATTCAATTTCGAAAGATATTCTAAACGCCGGATTATCTCCTGCGGAGTTGTATCGCAACGAAGGGCAATTTCTTTTTCGTTGATAATCACATCATTGGTAAAAAGTCCGCTATAGGAACGCAGCAATAATTTAATAAAAGGTTCAAAATTTTGATATTCGGCGCTATTTTGCAGTTGTTCCAAATCTTCGGAAGTCAGCTTAAAATGCAATTTGGAAGGAGTATAATTGTCATCCAAAAGTCGTATGATTCCGGTTTTTTCAATGAGTTTGACGGCATTATAAACTGTTATTGGATTATGTTGATAGGTTTGTGCGAAGTCGTTTAGGTCAAAGGTGACAGTGGTATCTTCGCCGGAATCGATAGCAATTCTGTAGTAATTGCACAAGTCTTTGTAAATCGTTTTTATCGTAGAAAGTGGCGGAAAAGAGAGGTCGAAATTGCGAGAAAGTTCTTTCAAGTCGCCATCGTCGTACAGCATAATTGCCACCGATGGTTTCAGGTCACGTCCTCCGCGCCCGGCCTCCTGAAAATAGCCCTCCAACGTGTCGGGGATATCAATGTGAATAACAAATCGCACGTCCGGCTTGTCGATACCCATTCCGAAAGCATTGGTGGAAACGATGACTCTAATGGTTCCGTTCATCCATGCTTTTTGTTTTTCATCGCGCAGATTTCCGTCCAACCCGGCGTGGTAATAATCGGCGGAAATGCCGTTTTGCTGCAAAAATTCGGCAACGTCCTTCGTTTTTTTGCGATTGCGGACATACACAATTCCCGTTCCGGGGTAACGCCGCATGATTCGCAACATTCGGCTATATTTATCTTCCTCTTTTACAACATAATAGACCAAATTATCTCTTTTAAAACTCTTTTGAAATACGTTTTCTTTGGGAAATTTTAATTTGTTCTGAATATCCTTCACCACTTCAGGTGTGGCGGTGGCGGTCAATGCCAGCACGGGAACAGATGGAAAGAATGAACGAATCTCAGCAATTTCCAAATAGGGCGGGCGAAAATCGTAACCCCACTGCGAAATACAGTGTGCCTCATCTACCGCTATCATATTAATGTTCATTCGTTGCAGATTGATTCGGAAAGTATCCGTTTTTAATCGTTCGGGTGAGACATATAAGAATTTGAAATCCTTATCAAACAGGCAGTTATCAATAATTCGATTGATGTCATTCAAATGCATTCCCGAATAGATTGCGGCTGCTTTGATCTGTTTTTTTTTCAGATTGTCAACCTGATCTTTCATTAAAGCAATAAGGGGAGAAATGACGAGACAAAGTCCTTTTTTTGCCATTGCCGGCACTTGGAAACAGATTGATTTTCCACCACCTGTTGGCAATAATGCCATTGTATCATTTCCATTCAAAACGGATAGGATAATATCTTCCTGTAACGGTCGAAATTGATCGTAGCCCCAATATTTTTTTAAAATCTTATGGATTCTTTCAGAGTTATTGTCCGCATTCATCTTAATTTAGTATAGGTAAGTCAAACGAGTATTTATTTCGTTTCGGTTTCTTCAGAGGGTTCAATTTTTGACCAATCCACTATAAAATTTGTGGATTGATCAACATATTTATAGAGTACAGATTCTTCCACAACCGTTGTTTTAAGAATAATTTCTTTTTTATCAATTGTTTTGATGAAATGGAGAAGAATACTGCAAATAAAAATCACTTTGATGACACCGAAACAGATTCCGAGTATTTTGTTAATCAATTCAGGGATAACGAGTTTAATAATTTTTTCAGTAAATCTTCCAACGATGTGGACGCCGACGAGAACCGCGATAAAAGTAATGAGGAATGCGATAATGGGGGCAGAAGAGGAAGGCGGGAGTTTTGAAGCGACGAAGCCGGAAAATTTATAAGTGATGTAAATACCTAATATTAAGGCAAGTAATAAAAATAGCTCTTTAATGAGTCCGTTTTTAAACCCTTTAAAGCCGAACCAAGCGACCGGGATAAGAATAAGAATATCTAAAAAATTCATAATTATGATAAATCTCTAATACGTTGTGTTAAAGGTTGAGCGAAAATAAAATCGTTTAGTTTTTCATTGTTGGATGTCAGCACATTATTTTTGTTTCCGCGCCATTCAAGAGCTCCCTCATAAATATAAGAAATGGTTTCGCCGATGGTGATAAACGAGTTGATGTCGTGAGTATTGACGATGGTAGTAATATTGTATTCGTGTGTAATTTCGATAATCAACTCATCAATCAGAAGAGATGTTTTGGGGTCTAATCCCGAATTGGGTTCATCGCAAAAAAGATATTGCGGATTGCAAGCGATGGCACGTGCGATGGCGGCTCTTTTTTTCATTCCGCCGCTTAACTCGGCAGGAAAAAGATTATTAGAGTTTGCCAAATCAACGCGGTGAAGACAAAAATTGACTCTATCCAACTTCTCTTCCCAAGTTTGATTGGTCAACATATTGAGTGGAAACATTATATTATCTTGGATCGTCATTGAATCAAATAGTGCCGCACCTTGGAAAACCATTCCCATTTCGGTACGAATATTTTGTCTCTCTTTTGCTGAAAACAGGTTAAAATTTCTTCCATCGTACAATATTTCGCCCTCTTCAGGGGCTAACAATCCGACCAAGCATTTCATAATCACGGTTTTGCCTGAGCCGGAGCGTCCGATAACCAAATTTACCTTTCCTTCTTCAAACGATGTGCTTATTCCTTTCAGCACTTGTCGTTCTCCAAAATATTTCGAAACATTCTTGAGTGTAATCATATTAGAGCATTATTTGAGTAATTAATAAATTCAATGTCAACAATAAAAAGCTGGCAACCATAATTCCTTGTACATTTGCTTTTCCGAGTTCAAGTGCGCCGCCTTCAATACGATAGCCATAGAAAGAGGAAACCGATGAGATGATAAACGCAAAAATGAGTGTTTTAGTAAGGGCATAAATGATGTCGTACATGCGGAAAAAGGAGGTCAAACCATCCACAAAGTCGTAAGTTGAGGTAACGCCGGTGAGGATGACGGTAATATAGCCGCCTGCCAAAGCAAAAAAGATGGCAATAATGATTAAGATGGGATTGACGATGAGGGAGGCGATAATTTTGGGCAGTACCAAGTAAGAAGCTGAATTAATTCCCATTACTTCAAGTGCGTCAATTTGTTCGGTCACGCGCATACTGCCGATTTCGGAAGTAATTCGGGAGCCGAGATTGCCGACCAGCAACAAGCTGATGATGGTGGGGCAGAGTTCCATCACTACGGAAGTTCTGACGGTAAAGCCGAGTGTCCATGCCGGAATCCAACTGCTTTCCACTTGCAAGGCGGTTTGAATGGTAATTACACTGCCCATTGCGATGGCAACGATGGCGACAATGAGTAAAGAGCCCACTCCCATAGAGTCCATTTCCTCAATCAATTTTTGAAAGAAGACTCTTCCTTTGCTCGGTTTTTTGAATACTCTTGCCAAAAAAATGAAGTATTCACCAATAATTTCAAAAACTTGTTTTATCATAATAGTATTATTAGGAGAAAAGGTCGGATTGTTCGGGGGCTTTAAATTTCCCCAAATGTTGATAAGTCATCGGCGTAACCTCTCTGCCGCGCGGGGTTCTCATTAGATAGCCTTCCTGAATTAGAAAAGGTTCATACACTTCTTCAATTGTTCCGGGGTCTTCACCTACAGCAGTGGCAATGGTTGTAATACCCACAGGACCACCGCGAAATTTATCCACAATGGTATTCAGGATTTTGTTGTCCATCTCGTCCAATCCGTGTTTATCCACATTTAATGCCGACAGCGCAATTTGTGTAATGTCGTAGTTGATTGTTCCGTCGCCTTTAATTTGAGCAAAATCGCGAACACGGCGCAGCAATAAGTTGGCGATACGTGGTGTGCCGCGGCTGCGGCGGGCAATTTCAAATGCGGCATCATCTTTTAGTTCAATTTTCAAAATGGCTGCCGACCGTTTCAATATCTTGGCTAATGTTTTGGCATCATAATATTGTAATCTCAAATTAATACCGAAGCGGGAGCGTAAAGGGGCGGTCAAAAGACCGGAACGAGTGGTAGCGCCCACCAATGTAAACGGATTCAATGCGATTTGAACACTGCGCGCATTGGGTCCCGTTTCAATCATAATGTCGATTTTGTAGTCTTCCATGGCAGAATAGAGGTATTCCTCTACGACGGGTGAAAGACGATGAATCTCATCTATGAACAGTACATCATTGGTTTCTAAACTTGTAAGTAATCCTGCCAATTCGCCGGGTTTATCGATGACCGGTCCGGAAGTAACGCGCACGTTAACGCCCATTTCGTTGGCAATGATGTGTGAAAGTGTTGTTTTTCCAAGCCCCGGAGGGCCATGCAAAAGCACGTGGTCCAATGCTTCTTTACGGGCGCGTGCGGCTTGCACAAAAACGATAATATTCTCGATTACCTTTTCCTGCCCATAAAAATTGGTAAAATCTGCCGGGCGGATAGCTCTTTCAAACTCCTTTTCGGCAGCGGACATCCTTTTTTGAGATGGGTCTAAGTTGGTATTCATTTTATCTGTTTTTGTCAGGTTCGTTAACTTCAATAAAAATATCTTTCAACATCTTTTCTAACACCAAAGGAGATATATTATAGGTAATATTGCCTTCGCGACACAGCGAAATATTGCCGGTTTGTTCGGAAACAACAATCACGACGGCGTCGGTTAATACGGTTACGCCAATGGCCGCCCTATGTCGTAATCCCAAATCGCTAGAGATGTCTTCTTTGTTGGAAACGGGCAGAATACAACGGGCGGCTATCAAGCGATGATTTCTAATGATCAATGCTCCGTCATGCAAAGGGCTGTTTTTAAAGAATATATTTTCAATCAATTCACGTGAAACAATCGCGTCAATACGCTCGCCGGTGGCAATACTTTCATCCAAGGGAGTCTCTTTCTCCAAAACGATGAGTGCGCCGGTTTTGGAATTGGCCATACGGCGGCAGGCTCTGACAATCGCGTTGATTTCATCCATATACAGCTCAATATAATTTTTTTTGTGGAAACGTCCGGTAAATAGTTTTACCAAACGTGCATTTCCCAAAAGAAGCAAGAATTTACGAATTTCCGGCTGAAAAACCACAATTAATGCGATGACACCTACACTAATGATAGGTCCCAAAATTTCGCTCATCATAGTCAGATGAAAAATATTCAGGAGTTTCCACAAGATGAAAAGAGTAGCGATCGTCCATAAAATGCGAACTGCGGCTGTCCCTCTCAACAACTTATACAACTGATATATAATGATGGAAACCAACAATATATCAATCGCATCTGTAACCCCGAAATGAACAATATTAAAAAGCATAAAATTTATCTAAGTCTGTCTGCGGCACGAACTTTCTTCTCATCTTTTTTAATAGCAGAGTTGGCGAAGAAAATGGATACAGCAGGTATTAACGAAATGAGAATCCAGTAATTGAAATTTAATATCGTAATACCGGTAATATATTTATTAAAAACAATGTTCGGATACACATAGAGCATCACCACTAATGCAGCCAACATAACAATCATATTAATTTTGTTGAGCATAATTTGGCGTTGTCTTTTTTTATACATAAAAATCGCGACAATTGACAAAATAGCGGAAAGAAACCACAAAAGAGCAATATATACTGTACTTTCAATTCCTTGTCCTACGACGCCGTCTTGAAAAATTTTCAGAGAAAAAGCATCATATTGATACATATTTTGACCGGTTGCCGTGTTCACAATGTCACCGATAGGCATGAAATTAACTACGATAGCGGCAATAGCAGCCAGAGCGAGTAATAAAGTTTGAATTCTTTGAATCATTTTTTTTATTATTTTAGTGAATAGAGAATATTATTTTTTGGATAAAAATCCGTATTTGTCATCATATTGAAGCATTTGTTGCGTATAATTTGTGGGATATACGATTTTAATATCGGTAATTTTATTATCCGATTTCTCGACTACGAAGTCCGGGTTGATGAAACCACCATAAGGAGCGACATCCAAAACTGCATAACGAGATTTCACCTCTTTGTGTAAATTAGGATCAATTTTAATGGCATAATTTTCGACCAACAATTTGGCAGCATTATAATCGCCTGTTGACTTAATGGTTTGAATTTCAGCTAATAGTTCGCCAAACAATTTTCTCAATTTGGTATAATCTTTAATTTTCAAAAATGTTTTGTCGCCACGGCTTGTTATTTCAAATGTGCCGCCGGTGTCGTGAGCCAAGCACCAATTGGCAATTAATGCGCGGTTTTGCATGTGGGCTTGCGTAATATCTTTTCCCAATTCGATGCGGTTGAGTTGCAACATTAAACCGTTTAAAATATACTTATAGTAGCAAGATTTATATGCTTCATTATTTGGTAATAATTTCAGATCCACCATTTTAGGATCGGCAATATAGTAAAGGGAGAACAAATCGGCGCGGGCTTCTTCAATCGTGGAGTGGAAGTTTTTAAGCATTCCGTCATCTACGCCCGGAAGCATTTGTCCGGAGCCGTGACCTAAACATTCGTGCAAGTCAACTTGTAATTTATCGGTTTCATAGCCATATTTTTCAGCACGTTGAATTTCTTCATCAGAAAAATAGAACTCTTGCAGAACACCAGTTTTCATAGACGCCTGGTTGTAGGCATACATTATATTTTCCATCGTCACCGATTTGGAACCGTATTCTTTGCGTATCCAATTGGCATTCGGCAAGTTAATACCTATTGGAGTGGAAGGATAGCAGTCACCGCCTAATTGTGCCACAATAATTGCTTTGGCTTCAACGCCCTTGACCTGTTTTTTCTTAAACATCGCATCAATCGGCGAATTATCTTCAAACCATTGTGCATTTTTGCTGATGGCAGCGGTACGTTCCGTGCTTTTCAAATCTTTAAAATCCACTACAGATTCCCAAGTGGCTTTTTTGCCCATTGGGTCGGTATAAACTTCAATAAATCCATTTACGTAATCTACGTGAGATTCAACATCTTGCACCCAAAGTACATTATACTCATCCCAAGTTTTCAAATCGCCGGTTTGATAGAATGAGATTAATTTGTTGAGGTGATTTTTTTGTGCCTCGTTTTCGGCAACGGTCACCGCTTTTTGCAGCCAAAAAACGATTTGCTTGATGGCAGGTGCGTATTCTCCATTCAAACTATAGGGAATTTCTACAACTTTGCCCTTTTCTTTGACTACTTTGGTATTTAATCCGTATGAAATCGGACGGTCGGGATTGGCTTGTGTATCATTCTTTTTCAATTGGTCGTAATAAGTTTCGACCTCTTTTTGAGTTACCCCTTCATAAAAATTCACCGCAGAATTGGCAACCAAATCCTTTTTGGTATCTTGAGAAATACGCTTAGGTGCAATTTTAGGATTAAAAATGACATCCATAATTTTAGTGCGTGATTCTTTTACCGTTTTTTTGTTTTCGGGCGTTGTATTTTTGAAAACAGTGCTGTCCAACAACATCCCAAAATATTCTTTAGAAACTTCAGGGAAGAATTTGTCGTTTGAATAGTGGTGGTGCATTCCATTCGAGAACCAAAATCTTTTGGTATAAACCATAAAGTTTTTCCAATCGAGTGTAGTGGTATCGCCTTTAAAATTGCGGACAATTTCGTCCAAATAGTGACGAACATAAAGGTTATATTTGCAATTTTGGTCAAAAATAATATCTCGACCGCAGCGGGCGGCTTCGCTTAAATAATAGACCAACTCTTTCTGTTGCAAGGACAACTGATCCCAATTATCCACTTTATAGCGCATAATTTGAACATCAGCAAATCTATCGACAACAAATTCAAAATTATCGGCATCTTTATTTAAAGCACCTTCTTTGTCAGAATTTGAATTACAAGAAACGCAAGCTATAGCTGCTACCATAAGAATCATTCCAATTTTTTTCATAAGTTATTGATTATATTATGCTTTACTTCCAATAAAAAAATCGCTTTTATCATCAAAAAGAATGTTAAAAGAGGTCATAGAACCGTAAATACGGGTAATATATTGTTGAAGATTGATTTTATCTTCATCGGATAATCCGGGATGACTATTGATATTTTGTTCCAAGACGCGCAGCCGGTCGCGCATCATCACAATTTTATGGAAAAAAGTTTCGATGGGCATCTCTTTGGGTTTCAGTTCGGTATTTCCGGGTTGCATGATAAAAACGCCGTTTTCCCATTTTTTACCAAGTGGAACTTTATTTTCGATTGCATTATATTTGCTTAATATACAAGTAATTAAACGTTCAACTTCTTTTACATTCAACTTCGGAGCCGCATCATTTTCGGATGTTTCCTTTGGTTCAATTACTTGAAATTGTGCATTAATTTTTGAAAATTCAATTTCGCCGCCTCTGACAAAAATAGCTTTAAACGACAACTGATTGTTCTGACTGATAATTCCCTCGCCATATTTTTCGTGGTCAATGCGAGTTCCAACGTTAAAGTCCTTTTCTTCCATTGATTTCTTTACATTAAGGTTTAATTTTTTTTAAGCGCAAAGATACATGAACTTTTTTAAAATTTGAAAACCCCAACCGTTTTATTACGAAATATTTTATCAACAAGAAAAAAACGTTCTAAGAAACTTATTTACGGAAAATTGACACTTTTGTTTGCGCTAAAAGAGGAATATTATGAAGTAAAGGTGCAATAATAATTAAAAATCTTGTTGATGACAGTATTGTGGATATTATGACTTTTTTCGGTTATACTCCGTAAATAGTTATAACTCCTGACTTTATCAATACGACACCTAAAGCAAATTATTGTTCCAAAAGTCGGGT
>CAYYHC010000027.1:0-8163 GCA_964471715.1 uncultured Lentimicrobiaceae bacterium
AAGTTTTATCCAATAATCTCTGCTCACTCCGTCCCAATGAGGACAAACTTTGTTATAGCGCCATTTTCGACTTAGATGACAACGCCAAAGTTCTCAAAGAGTGGTTCGGAAGAACGGTCATCAATTCCAATCAACGATTCAGCTACGAAGAAGCACAAAATGTGATTGATAGCGGAGAAGGTACATTGGCTTCCGAAATTAATCAGGTAAATCAATTAGCCCGAATATTGCGTAAAAAACGTTTCGACAACAACGCCATCAATTTTGAAACCGAAGAGGTTCGATTCAAATTGGATGAAAATGCCAAACCTATTGGAATTTACATTAAAGAATCCACCGAAGCCAATTTTCTGATTGAAGAATTTATGTTGTTGGCAAATAAAAAAGTGGCTGAGCGAATCGGAAAGAAAAACACGCATAATTCTGAACCGAAAACTTTCGTGTATCGGATTCATGATGAACCTATTAACGATAAATTGGACACTTTCAAAAACTTTGTAAAGAAATTGGGATACGATTTTAAGATCGGCTCTCAGAAAACATTAGCCAACTCTTTCAACAATATGTTTGCCAAAGCGAAAGACACGAAGGAATATGATATGTTGAGTAAATTGTCGGTTCGCGTGATGGCACGTGCGGTCTATTCCACCGACAACATCGGACACTATGGATTGGCATTCCCGTATTACACGCACTTCACCTCCCCTATTCGTCGTTACCCGGACTTAATGGTTCACAGATTATTGGATGCCTACTTGCATAACGAACCTTCCGTAAACAAAGAGACATACGAAGATTATTGCCAACATTCATCGCAGATGGAGCAGAAAGCCACCGAAGCGGAACGTACCTCTATCAAATACAAACAAGCCGAATATATGGCAGACCAAATCGGGCAAATTTTTGATGCAACCATCAGTGGGATATCCAAATGGGGCGTTTTTGCGGAGTTAAAAGAATCGAAATGCGAAGGAATGATTCCCATACGCAAACTTACCGATGATTTTTACTATATAGATGAAGATAATTACACATTGGTCGGCTTACACCACGGCAACTCTTATCGCTTTGGCGATTCTGTAAAGGTAAAAGTGGTAGAAGTTGATTTAGCGAAACGGCAACTCAATTTTGAATTAGTCAAATAATTCTATCTATCATAAAAATAGTGAAAGCCTAAATTACGAGTAACAGAACCTCGCACAAGAGAGTCTTGTGAGATTTGATTAATTCTATACCACGCTTCTGCTTTTTTTCGGGAAGCAAAAATGCCGGCGACCAAATTATCATCGGTATGAAGGTTGGTATAGTTCAGCCTGTCCATTACCACACTACTGTTGGGCGTTCCCACTTGAATATATTTAAATAAATCATCGCTAATTGCCCAAATTTCAAACTTGATGGCAGAATCGCTTTTCAAGAAACGATCAACATTGGCATTAGCCTGAACGCCGGAAGCAATGGAAATAAAAATAGAGCTCGGAATATACTCCATATTTACTGAAGTAAGGACGGAGGTATTTACTTTACGTTTTACAAATTTTTCAGTCTCCACGCCGGTAGTTTTATCACGTTCAATATAATAAAAATATTGGTAAACATCATAAGCTACCGCATTGGTCGGTGCAGAAAATTTGATGGGATTTGAGGTTGCTTTATTAATATCCAATTCAATACCCGGTGGTGGTGAATTCATATTAAAATCGCCAACAACTTTAGTTTTGCCTGTCACTATGCGACCGGTTTCTTTATTCGTTATTTTCAATTGATATTCGGCGTCATTTCTCAATTGTTGTGTAAAATAGTACAACAACTGTTTCGGCGAGGAAAAATCGCCGGGATCGCGGGGAATACTTGTGGTTGTATCAAGTTGATAAGTAGCCGTTAATGAACCATTTACATATTCTTCAACTACAACTTCTATCTTATCAAAATAATATAAACTATCATATTCGGACGCCACTGTATAGGCATCATTTTCAGTTAAAAATCCTTTATAAATTTTAATGTAATGGGTATTATCCTTTGAATTGATAATACCATAAACGATAGTTGCATCTTTGTATGGCGCATTGGATTCAAAATCCTTATTACAAGCAATAAACGAAGTGGCTACAGCAACAATGAGAGCAAAAATTATGATTCTATTTTTCATCCTGATTTATTCTTATAAAAAACGTTGCAAAGGTAGCATATTTTTTTTTATTATTAAATTATTTATTGTAAATTTGCCGCCGTTCTGTACATTCAAGAGTATGAATAATATCATATTGTAAATCAACTTATTAAATAAAAATAGAAAGAGAAATTACACTAACAAACCATTTAAAGAATGCAATAATGACAAAAAATTACAAGCTTATCAACAACATTATGGGATGGATAATTGGGATTTTTGCATCGTCCATCTACATAATGACAGCCGAACCGACTGCCTCGTGGTGGGATTGTGGAGAGTACATCGCCACAGCCTACAAATTATTAGTAGGACACCCGCCCGGAGCACCCACTTTCCAATTATTGGGACGCTTTTTCAGTATGTTTGCCGGTGGCGATGTGACAAAAGTTGCTTTTTGCATCAATTGCATGTCCGCCATTTGTAGCGGTTTAACCATCATGTTTCTTTTCTGGACCATTACCATGCTGGGTAGAAAATTGGTGGCAAAATCCGGTGAAATGACGGACGGTAAAATGCTTGCCATCTTGGGTTCGGCATTAGTCGGTTCGTTAACATACACATTTACAGATACTTTCTGGTTTTCAGCCGTTGAAGGTGAAGTATATGCCATGTCCTCATTCTTCACTGCACTTGTCTTTTGGTGCATTTTGAAATGGGATTTTGAATACGATAACCCGAAATTAAATGTTAATCCCAATCGTTGGATTATTCTGATCGCCTATTTAATAGGACTATCCGTTGGAGTTCACTTGTTGAACTTATTGACTATCCCTGCGATTGTGTTGATAGTTTATTTCAAATTATCCAAAAAAGCGACCGTTTGGGGCGTTGCACAAACCATTGCGTTGCTATCGGCTGTAGCCGCATTCTTTTTCCCAACCGTGGCAATGTTCCTGATTTGGATATTTATTACCTTGCCGCTTATTTACATCTGTTATAAAAAAGGAACGTTTTCTTCTGCTGCAGAATGGGGAGTTCTCCTTTCACTTATCGGCTCTTTTATTCTACTTGCCATTATTCTGTTTGGAATAATCCCCGGCATCGTTAGCTTTGCAGGGAAATTTGAAGTCTTCTTCATCAATTCCATTGGTTTGCCGTTCAATTCGGGAACCATTATTTTCTTCCTGCTTATCTTCGGATTAGTTGCTTGGGGACTTTATTACGGCTATAAGAAGAACAAACTCAATTTCTTGACTGCCATCTATTCCTTTCTTTTCATTTTGGTAGGTTATTCTACATTTTTTATATTGGTCATTCGTTCCAACGCAGACCCCACCATTGATGAGAATAATCCTGAAAATGCCGTTTCTCTTTTGTCTTATCTTAATCGTGAACAATACGGCGATTTCCCGGTAATCTACGGGAGAACTTATGATTCAAGACCTACTGCTTATGAAGATGGGAATCCTGTCTATGTGCAAGATGAAAAATCCGGCAAATATATCATTTCCGACCATCGCAAAAACTCGGTTCCCGTATATGCTGACAATCAAAAATGCTTTTTACCCAGAATGTACGATTCAGAGAAAAAAGCAAATTACATTAATTGGCTGTATCAAGATGAACCTGCAAAGGCAAATAAATTGATGAACCGCACAAAATTACCCGATTTCCAAGAAAATGTAGAATTTATGCACACTTATCAATTCTACTATATGTATTTCAGATATTTTATGTGGAATTTCTCCGGTCGTCAGAATGACATTCAAGGTACCGGCGGCGAACAGAACGGCAATTGGATTACCGGATTTTCCGCTTTAGATAAAGCTTTCTTGGGCGAACAAGCCGACCTTCCCGTCAATGCGAATAAAGGAAATAATAAATACTATCTTCTTCCTCTTATTTTGGGATTGGTCGGAGCGTTTTTCTATTCGCGACGAGATGGCAAAAATTCATTTATTGTGCTTCTTCTCTTCCTTATGACCGGTTTAGCCATTGGTTTTTACCTGAATATGCCGGCATTCCAACCACGTGAAAGAGATTACGCTTTTGCCGCCTCTTTCTACGCATTTTCTATTTGGATAGGTTTCGGCGTCTATGCCATTTATTCTCTTTTTGAAAAAATAAAGAATAATAAGGTCCAAATTATTGCCCCTGTTCTTATTACACTTATCTGTTTGGGTTTGGTGCCGGGCGTCTTGGCAAGCGAAAACTGGGATGACCACGACCGTTCCAATAGATATACCGCGTTGGCGACTGCCAAGAATTATTTGGATTCTTGCGCTCCCAATGCCATCATCTTTACAATGGGCGATAATGATACTTTCCCATTATGGTATGCGCAAGAAGTGGAAGGTTATCGTACGGACGTGCGCGTCTGCAACTTGAGTTTGTTGAGTGCCGGCTGGTACGTGGACCAAATGAAACGTAAAGCGTATCAATCCGACCCACTTCCTATTTCAATGACGTGGGAGCAATATAAGGATGGTACGAGGGATGCTGTTTTCTTCGGACAGGGAAATAACGAATTTGTTAATTTGCAAGCTGTTATGGAGGCAATAAAAGCCCCTGAATTTAATGACGTTTCCCGTCTTAAATGTGATGCCAATTTACCTTATTACGGACAGTATATTGGAACTGACATTCCTGCAAGTTTTTCTATTCCTATTGATAAACAAAAAGTATTGGCAACTAAAACCGTAAAAGCAAGCGATGCTGCTTTGATTGTTGACAGTATTAAATGGAATGCATCCACCAACATTGTTCCACGTTCATTCTTAATGGTAATGGATATTTTGGCGAATAACAATTGGGAACGTCCGGTTTATTTTGCAAGTTCTATGGGACCTGATGGTTATTTCGGTTTGGAAGAGTATTTCCAATTGGAAGGATTAGCCTATCGTTTAGTTCCTATCAAAACGCCAAGCAAATCCGGTAGAATTGATTCCGACATCTTATATGATAATGTAATGAACGTATTTGATGACCACACACGTGCCGATAGAGTCAACAATCCGAATGCACCTCAAAAAGAACCGTACCCGTACGATTGGGGCGGAATGAACGATCCGCACGTCTATAATAGCGATGACAATATCCGTACATGTTATTATATCCAAAACTTGCATTTTCGTTTAGCAAGCCAATTGATTGCGGAGAATAAATTGGATAGTGCCGTTAAGGTGCTTGATCACTGCCAAAAAGTGCTTCCTGATGAATTAATTCCTTGCAAATTGAACAGAAATCCGCAATATACTATCCGCAATATCGATATGGTGCAACTATATGAACGTTGCAATAGCCCTAAGAAAGCACAAGCATTGCGTGCCAAACTAATGAATCATATTACGGGTGAACTAAACTTCTATAATCAAGCTAACGAAAAAACTTTGCAGATTAATTCCGAAAATATTGAGTTAATCTACCAAGAATACTTACCGAAATTAATCACAGCGAAAAGTCAATTCCCACAAAATGTGAAATTGGATAAGAGTTTTTCTATGATGATGAAAAAAATCGAGAAGAATTTGGGACAATCAATTATGTCACTCCAAGAATTGAACGGTTACCGCATGCAAATGATGCAACAACCGGCGGAAAGTGCCGAACAACAAGCACAGATTAATCAACAGGTGGCCATGATTGAAGACAACATTTACGAGCAACTTCAAGAAATTGCCCGTAATTTGAAAGGACTTGAAAATGACATTGCGCTATTCAAACTCATTAACCAGCCTGCACTCGGCAATAAAGCAAAAGAGCTTTACGATAAAAATGTCAAAGATGTTGCTCCATTCTTCCCACCCAATTATTTCAGTCTCTAACGAAAATTTGTTTCTACAACTATAATAAATTATAAATTAATGAAAAAGATATTAATTATTGGAGCTTCCGGTCAGATAGGTTCTGAGTTAACTCCGGCTTTCCGCAAAATTTACGGAAACGACAATGTGGTAGCAAGTGATTGCGTATTTCCCCTAAAGCCTGAACTATCGGAATGTGGTCCAACAGCTAAAATTGATGCAACCAAAAAAGAGGATATAGCTGCTGTTGTTAAACAATACAACATTGACACTATTTTCAACTTAGCGGCTATTTTATCTGCCAAAGCGGAAGCGAATCCAATGTTAGGATGGAATATTGGCATTGGTAGTTTGTTGAATTGCTTGGAAGTAGCTCGCGAATTTAAAACCGCAATATTTACACCGAGTTCTATTGGTGCTTTTGGTCCTGAAACACCTCATGACGGCACACCGCAAGATACCATTCAACGTCCCAAAACTATTTACGGTGTTACGAAAGTAACCGGCGAATTATTGGGCGATTACTACTTCAAACGCTTTGGCGTCGATGCCCGTTCGGTACGTTTCCCCGGCATCATTTCCAACGTTACCCTTCCGGGCGGCGGCACTACCGACTATGCAGTAGAAATCTACTACGCAGCTGTTAAAGAAGGAAAATTTACCTGTCCGCTCAAAGAAGGTACTTTGATGGATATGATGTATATGCCCGATGCCATCAAAGCCATTGTTGACCTAATGGAAGCCGATCCTACCAAATTAATTCATCGCAATTCATTCAATGTCAGTGCGATGAGCTTTGGTCCTGAAACAATTGCTGCTGAAATAAAAAAACACATTCCTTCTTTCACTATGGATTACAATGTTGACCCGTTGAAACAAGGAATCGCAGATTCATGGCCTAACTATATGGACGACAGCGCTGCTCGCCAAGAATGGAATTGGAAACCGTCTTACGACCTCCAATCTATGACTGTAGATATGCTCAAAGTTCTTAAAGAAAGATATAACAAATAGTTAGAATCAATTATTTCAAATAAAAAAGAGGGGAAGTTTACTTCCCCTCTTTTATTACAATCTGAACCGTGGCACGCGAACGCTGTTCGGCATAAATCTTGCGATTGCCCCGAATCATTTTTACAATATCATCCGTATAATGACGAATGGTTATCAGTTCCATCTGTTCATTATATTTAATCAAATAATTCTGACTTAATGCGCCCAAAATATTCTCAATTCGATGGGACTTGTTATCGGTACAAATAGAAAAACTTAAAGCAGAATTTTGCATTAAATTTAATTTAACCCCATATTTGGATAAAATAGCGAATATTTCCGACAAATTTTCGACTGTAATGAACGAAAAATCCTTTGGGAAAATGGTAATTAATATCTGATTTCTTTTAAAAATATAAGAAGGAATAAACTCTTGTTGTTTTAAGGACGAAATGACGCTTCCTGACTCGTCAGGTGCCAAAAACGGTTTAATATACAATGGTATATTCTTGTTTTGCAATGGTTTAAGTGTTTTTGGATGAATAATTGTAGCTCCATAATATGACAGCTCAATCGCTTCTTCATAAGAGATGGCATCCAATTTTACTGCATCGGGAAAATATTTCGGGTCGGCATTCAATAGTCCGGGAACATCTTTCCAAATTGTCACACTTTTGGCATCTAAAAGATAGGCGATGATGGCAGCCGAATAGTCGGAACCTTCGCGACCGAAAGTGGTGGCATATCCTTCACTCGTTCCTGCAATAAAACCTTGCGTAATAAACAAATTCTGATTTCTTTTGGCGGTGACTTCCACAATGGCGTTAGTCAACGCAATATCCGATTCTTCCCAATTAATTTTGGCTTCCATATAGGTTGCGTCCGTTTTCAACATTTGACGTGCATCCAACCAATAATTGCGCAATCCGACAATGTTTAAATAAGTGGATATCAACTTAGTAGATAGTATTTCACCAAAGCTGACTACTTGATCATATTCAAATTCGTAATTATTGCTGTGAGGTTGATGTAATTTATCATCCAATTGTTTGAAAATAATCTCCAATTTATCAATAATGCGTTCATTCTGAGGCAATAACGCACGCGCAATGTCAAGATGATTGTTTCTTAATCGTTCAAAAAGGATGAATGGATCTTCTTTTTCAAAGAAATAGGCATCTAAAATCTGTTCAAGAAGGTTGGTGGTCTTTCCCACCGCAGAAATAACCACAAAAAGATTTTTATCTTGGT
>CAYYHC010000027.1:8173-17496 GCA_964471715.1 uncultured Lentimicrobiaceae bacterium
CCGAAATATACTCTGGTTCTGTTCTGCCATACGAAATTATTCATCAATACACCTATATAACGGGAAATATGCTGCAAGTTTTTTACGCCTTCGGCATCTTTCACCGATGCACCACCAAATTTAAAAACTACAATTTCGTTTTCTAAAAAATTACTCATTTTCTACTATTTTTCGCTATAAATTACAGATAATACGGTTTTCCCGACCACTGCCAAGGTATTTTTATTAATATGGGTTATGTTGTCGTTCGTAGTGTGCCAAGTAGCCGTAAATCCTGTTCCTGTGTAATCATCCTGATGAATGATGTCAATCATTGGAATATTGGCAATGGTATTTACATAATAGTGGTCATCGGTAATTGCATTGGATGGTTGAGCGATAAAATAATTGTAGAAGCCCAATTGGTAAGCGGTTGCCCATACTTTGGCAAGAATATCTTGTGCATAGCGGGAAGAGAAACTCTCATAGCGGAAAGTGGCATTTGCATCCCCGACCATATCCAACAAAATACCGTAATCAGCTTGGTAATTAGCGACATGCGGATGATTGGACCAATATTGGGAACCCAATCCCCACCAGTCTCCATCTGGGGCGTTTTCATTGTCGGGGGCACCATAATCTTCCAAATCAAAAAAGATAATATCTACACCGATGTTGGGAGCTTTCTGCGATAATTGGCGCGCAATTTCAAGCAAAACCCCTACTCCACTTGCCCCATCATTCGCCCCATCAATCGGAGTTTTACGTTTATTGACATCAGGGTCATAATCTGCAACGTGGCGAGAATCCCAATGCGCCGCCAAAATAATTCTTTTGGAATTTTCGGGTGCAAAAGAGCCTATCAAATTCTTTCCGTTCAAGGTAGTACCATTGTAGGTTTTTGATTGAAAAGATTGAACCATCGTTGTATCGCAATATTGCGCCAATTGTTGTATTAGATAATCGGCACACTGTGCATGAGCCTGACTATTAGGAACTCTCGGCCCAAAATCGGTTTGTGCCTTCACAAAATTAAATGCAGAATCGGCACTAAAATTCGGTGCTTGTAGCTGCGGATCAGCAATCGGAGTATCTTTTTTCTTGTCGGGCCTACATGAAACAAACAACAACAGTGCCAACATCATTATCACAAGAGGAACGTTAAATTTATTAATTATCATTCTGTGCATTATTTTCTTACGTACTGTAAATAAGATTTTCTATTATTCAAAATATCGACTGCGAGATAGAGTGCATTTCGCATAGAATCGCCGGAAGCAACATTTTTTCCGGTGATATCGTAAGCGGTACCGTGCGCCGGAGAAGTCCGTACAATGGGTAGTCCCGCCGTGTAGTTTACACCGTTTCCTTGAGATAAGATTTTAAAGGGTAACATTCCCTGTTCATGATACATTGCCAAAACCGCATCAAATTTCGAATAATTGCCACTTCCGAAGAAACCGTCAGCAGGGAAAGGTCCGAAGACATTGATTTTTTCAGCAAATGCCTGTTGAATGGCAGGGACGATAATATTTTTTTCTTCACTGCCAATCAGACCATTATCACCGGCATGCGGATTCAAGGATAAGACGGCAATCTTAGGATTGGTGCACGCAAAATCAATTTTAAGCGTATTATGCAGAGTTTTGATCTTTAGCAGAATTTTTTCTTCCGTAATGTTCTGAGCTACTTGAGCTATCGGTAAATGATTGGTAACAAATGCCATCCGAAGATTATCGGCAATCATCATCATCATCGCGTTTTGTGAAGAAAACCGATGGGCAAAAAATTCCGTCTGTCCCGGAAATTTAAAAGTGGATGACTGTATATTCGATTTATTAATCGGGGCAGTCACCACTGCATCTATCAGATTGGATTTCAAATCTTTGCAAATCATATCCAGTGCCAATTCAGACATTTTGCCGGCAATATTTGTAGATAAACCCGGTTCAACTTTCACCTCTTGTTCCGCCAAATTCAACAGATTACTTCTTTTCAGATTCATCTGTTCCAATTTTTTAATTACCTGAAAAGAAAAATCAGGAAGTTCCAATTTACTTTTATAAAAATTGGCAACCTTTGCCATGCCATAGACAATGGGGGTACAGATTTCGGTTATTTTGTTATCGCACAATGCTTTCATTATTACTTCATAACCAATTCCATTCACATCGCCTTGGGTAATACCGATTTTAAATAATGTTTCACTCATAATTTCGATACTCTATAATTTTGGCGCAAAGATACAATTTTCAAAACACTTTTGAACACACTTTCGAAAAATAAAATGAGCGATCTATCACACATTTTTTTCAAAAAAATAGATGTTTATTCTGCGAAATAAAATCACAAAAAAACATATCTTTGCACGACAAAACTGCTAACGATGAAAAAGATTTATGTACTTATTATAACGATAGTTATGCTCATTGGCATTGGTACTGCGATGACAATAGCGTATGAAAAAGAACATTTATTGTCTCTTTTTGGAGATGATAACATTCAGGTTGAAAAAGATGATCATTTAATCTATTATTATCCCAATTTTAGCACTTTAGATTTGGCTTATGGTCCAAGGGTTCCCATTGCGGACAACACGTTGTATTGTTGTGCAGCGGCATTTACGGCAAAATGTTTAGATACTTTTTCTCATAACAATGTACGCTGTAACCATGTGAGTGACGGGCATTTATATCAAGGTTCTGAAGAAGCGATATGCAATGGTGTTTTTACGTTTTATGACGGATGCGGACATTTTGACACAGCCAATCAGGCGGCATTGAATCTCGCTGCTTCCAATAACGGAATGGGATTTAAACAAATATTAATCATCAAAGATTTTCAAATAACTTCGAACAAGAGTATAAACCGACTATTTCGTAAAGAGTACGTTTTCAGAGCATTATGCGAGAAAGATGACAAACTTTGTATTGTAGAAAGCCGCGATAAAATTCCGTATGAGGCTTTTGTTCAATTGCTTGCCAACGCACAAATACGAAATGCCATTTATTTGGATATGGGCGGGTGGAGTCATGCTTGTTACAGAGATAACTTTGGGGAGATTGTAACTACGAATAGCGATACGACAAGATTTGCGAGCAATTGGCTGATATTTCGCAAATAAAAAATCCCATAAAAGGATTATGGGATTTTATAAAATTCTGATATAACGTATTTTTCGATTAATTCATTGCAGCGAGGAAATCGTCATTACTTTTGAACTCGCCCATTTTTTCTTTAACGAATTGCATGGCTTCGAGCGTAGTCATATCTGCCAAGTGATTTCTCAATCCCCACACTTTTTGTGTTGTATAAGGAGTTTGCAATAAATCATCGCGGCGGGTACTTGAAGCAACGATATCAACAGCCGGATAGATCCGTTTATTCGACAATTTTCTATCCAATTGTAATTCCATATTACCGGTACCTTTAAATTCTTCAAAGATAACTTCATCCATACGGGAGCCTGTGTCAATCAAAGCAGTAGAAATGATGGTTAGAGAGCCGCCATTTTCGATATTACGGGCAGCACCAAAAAAGCGTTTGGGTTTTTGAAGTGCGTTGGCTTCCACACCACCTGACAGCACCTTGCCCGATGCCGGGGAAATGGTATTAAAAGCACGCGCCAAACGAGTAATGGAGTCCAATAGAATGCAGACATCATGACCACATTCCACCATACGTTTTGCTTTTTCGAGCACTACATTGGCGATGCGCACGTGACGCTCGGCGGGTTCATCGAAAGTGGAAGAAATGACTTCGGCATTCACCTCGCGTTGCATATCGGTAACCTCCTCAGGACGTTCATCAATCAGTAAAACAATCAGGTAAATCTCAGGATGATTTGCCGCTATGGCATTTGCTATTTCTTTCAGTAATACTGTTTTACCTGTTTTAGGTTGTGCTACAATCAAACCACGCTGACCTTTTCCGATGGGGGCAAACAGGTCAATCACGCGGGTAGAAATTGTTTCGTTGGGATGACCAACCAGTTTAATTTTTTCATTGGGAAACATCGGTGTCAAAAACTCGAATGGGATTCTGTCACGAATAGCTTCAGGCTCAAGTCTGTTAATTTTTTCAATTTTAATAAGAGGAAAATATTTTTCGCCATCTTTGGGGGGACGAATCAAACCTTGAATGGTATCACCGTTTTTCAAACCGAACAATTTGATTTGCGACATAGAAACATAAATATCGTCGGGTGAATTGAGATAGTTATAATCCGAGGAGCGCAGGAAACCGCAATTATCGCCATTGATTTCGAGCACACCTTCTGCCTTAACGTAACCATCGTATTTTGAATTTTCCACCAATTTTGCTTGTTCTGCTGCCACTTGATCCACTTTGATGAACTCTGACGTTTGCAATTCGGGGATTGGGATTGCAGGAATGTCATCAACAAAATCGTTCAATTCATCCGGAAGCTCGGCCTGAGGTTCAGTACTTACAGGAATGTCGGCTTCCTCGTCTTCTATTGAACCGAAAGTATTATCATCGATAATGAGATCATTAACTTTTTCAAGGTCTAATTGAACATCATCTTCTTCATCTGCACCTCTGTTCTTTTTATTTAATTTAAGCGATTTGACAGGAATTTCAACTCGTTCTCTATTTTCTTGTAATTCAGCAAATTGCATTCTATCAATAGCTTCAGCGAGTTGTTGTTCTTGAGAATCGAATTGTATATCAAGCGGAATGGCAAACAAATCGGACGGGTTCAATTCAGTGCGTTTGGTACTTTTTTTTCGTGTTTTGTCTTTTTTATGAATCTCTATAACGGTTGTATCTGAAATTTCATCCGAAAGAGGCAATTCTTGCGATAATTGAGATGATGCATCGTCTGATTCCTCTGCATCGATAATATCAGATAAAAGTGTATCCTGTATTTGTTCTTGTTGTTGCAAATTGTCAATAAAATCTGCCAACTCTTTAGTAGAATCATCTTCTGTATGTTCCTCTTTTAGCTCTAAACCCATCTGTTTTTGAGCGTCATCGACGGCATTAATTAGCGATACAATTTTATTTTTATTGGAAGTGGCAATGGGACCTTGGTCCGGCACGCTAATTCTCTTTCTTTTTGTTTTCTTCTCGTCTGAATTAAACATATATAAATAAATAATAATATTAGTAAACTGTTTTAATAAATATTAAATAGGGCTTTTATTTATGAATTTCGGTAGTGGAAAGATTCGTTGCAAAAATACACTTTTTTTTCGATATAAGACAAATACTAAAAATTATTTTTTAAATAAAGTGTCACTCATTACCAAACGAACATAGGCACCATAGTTGAAATGAAAGTCATTGTATCCTGTCAAGTTGATTTTTCCCCAAGAAATGTAGAAAACAGGGTCAATTGAAATGCTCTCGTTAAAAGCAAATTTAACACCGACAGCACCGCTGATGGCAAAACCGGCTCCCCCATAATGAGGTTCATATTGCTGCATTGAAGCGCCGGCAACATACGTAGAACCGCCGTACATATCTAATAATGAGAACTCTCTATCCTCAATTACTGCATCAAAACTCTTGACGCGCACAAAATTAAATTGCGCCCCAAATTCGATAAAAGGCTTAATAAATGGATGCGGATGGAAAGTATAAGAACCTGTCAGATCAAAAAAAGAACGATTCTCTTTACCGATAAGCAAATATTGCAAATAATCATTTCTTTCGTTTCCGGGGACAATACTCGTATAACCAACCGTAAAGATATCTTTCGCCGTCAATCTCGCAAAAGTGTAATAAATACTCATCCTCCAATGCCGATTAAAACGATAAGATGCCCCTATAGAAACAGACATCGCGGGTTTATAGCTCATATCCCCGGGACACTCTTTAATACCAATGGCCGTATCGGTGGAAGATATGAAATTATTATTGTCGGTGATTAACTTGACAATGTCCTTTTTCCACGAAAAATTGTCAAAAATATAGTTTAAATTGTTCTCATTTTCAGGTTTACCATTATAATAAGCTGCCGTTTTTTTACTGCCAAAGTAGATACCGCCACTTATCACAAAATCCACACCAGGCATATCGTTGGCTCTATCGCTGTCATCGCCATTATCACGTTGTGCCCATCCTAATTGTGGAATAATAAAAGCGATAACAAGTAAATAAACTAAGCGCATTTTCAATTTAATTCTCTGATTTTTAATTGTTTATATAATATTTGAGAAAACTGAACATGAGGATGCAAATATACATTTTTTAATTACAAGAAAAGAAATAACTCAATCTATTCTCGTATTTTCTGTTTGTTAGTCCGGAGAATACATTGTGTTGCCTGTAATTGAGATTCCCCGAATGATTTCATTTCCTTGACTTTGTCAACAAACTCAATAGAATAATCCTTCGTATCCTTTGTCTTATACTTAAATAATTTTATAGGATTATTGTCAGCATAATTAATTAAAAGCATCCAATCGGCATCTATTACGGCAAATTTGTCGTCGCCGGTAGAAACAGTATAATTTCGTTTATTGTTCTGTAAATCAATTCCAAAAGTATTGTTTGTATAAGAAATATTCAATAAACCCATCAAAGTCGGGAAAAGATCAATTTGTCCCGCCAACTCTTGGCAAGTGCTTGCAGGTAATAATTTCGGACAATAAAAGAGCAATGGGATATGAATATAACTAATTGGCAACGAATAAACTGCATTATGTACACTCCCGTGGTCGGCAACGAACACAAATATTGTATTCTCAAACCATGGTTGTTGTTTTGCCATTTGCATGAATTTCCGAAGTGAATAGTCGGCATATTCAACTATTTGATATTCGATGTCTTTACTCCGTGGTTTAAAGTAAGGCGGTACATAGAAAGGGCCGTGGTCACTGGTAGTTAATAAAGTGGCAAAAAATGGCTTGCTGCTTTTCGCCATTTCGTTCAGTACCGGAATAGAAAACCGAAACATATAATCATCGGGAACACCCCATGTACCTTTAAGTTCATGGCTAGGATAATCCGATTGGGAGATAATCTTATCAAAATCATTGGCTCGTAACGTTCCGTTGAGATTGTCAAATTCAGCGTCATGCGTCAAGAAGAATGCGGTATTGTAATTATGATTTTTTAATATTGTTGCAACACCATTATAGGATAAAATCGGATTTCTCTTGAGTGGATGTTGCCGGAAAATGGTTGGATACGAGAACAATGTACTATATACACCATTATAAGTATGCGTACCGGAACTAAAACAATTTTCAAAAAACAAACCTTCATGAGAAAGCGAATCCAAAAATGGCGTCAGATTATTTGTACAACCAAACCGTGCCATTTTATCTACACTCATACTTTCCATGATGACAATTACTACGTTGTAATTATTTTGAGCTGAATCACTTACAATGCTACGTGCCAAAGGATAATCTTTATTGACCGAAATAATATTCAGTTCTTTTTGCATATTTTGAATTGAAGTACTATCGTCCATAAAGGGATATTCTACGTTATCGCTACTCTGAGAATCCAAAAAACTGCGTCCTAATGTAAACACAGGATTCAATCCCAACTGACATAAAAAGGCGTTGTCACAAAAATAGGCAGTGCCCACCCGAATGGGAGATTTCACCGTAATTCTTCCCCGAATTCCCAGCATCATCAATGCCAATAATAAAATCGTAAAAATGGATTTTGCAAAATAATGTTTGGATTCCCACGTTTTTGTATTTTTAATTATCTTATTTCCAATAAAATAGTATAAAAACGAAGCGATTAATACGGGTATAATATACAACCAATAAGAGGGTTCTTGAAAAATCATTTTTAAAATAAGAATAATACTAGTATTCCCATCCATCCAATTGAAAGCGCATAAGTTAAATCTATCAAAAAATTGGTTAAAATAGGGAATATCCGCACCACAAACCAAAAAACAAAGCGAGAAAAGTATCGTCTGAAATATCAATACGATTTTTTCCATTATGACTACTTTTTCCCCAATAAAAGTAAATACGGACCAGACTACGGCGGGCAATAATAGTATGTATCCGGATATGACAACATCAAAGCGGACTCCCATCAGAAAAGCTTGAAGAATTTTCCCGGTGGAAGCCTCCCCTACTTGTTCGAGTTGGGTAAAAAAAAGTATTAACCGAAAGACAAAAAAAAGCGTAATTGAAAGCAAATAAAATTGAAATAATAGCTTTACATTAATCGGAATTCTATTTATTAATTTCTTGATATTGGCTTTCATACTATTAAATGTCATTTATAGTGTTGGTTTTGGTGGTAATAAATATAATAAGTATAAATATGATTAGCCGCAAGCAAGTTCGTCGCATACTTGGCGTGCAATTTTATCAATTAAATCGACTGGAATATTCTGTAAAATATGTTCTTGGAGCAAGTGGGTAGATTGTTGAGCGATGTGAATATCATTTTTGGCAATTGTATAAAAATCGGCATCGGGATTATCGACAAGAGCAACATTCTCTTTAACAGCTTGTTCCGCCACGCGCACAGCCACCATCGGATAAAGTTCGTTTTCGCCCATATTGGGGATAATATTATCGGGAGCGATTCCGCGGCGCTCTGCAAAATCTGCGATTGCATAAGCGGCTTGCAAGGTCATGCCGTCGGTAATTTTTCGCGAAGAAGCCAGCAGTGTTCCTTTCAAGATGGCAGGAAAGCAAATAGAGTTATTAATTTGGTTCGGAAAATCGCCGCGACCCGTTGCCACAATAAAAGCGCCGGCTTCTTTCGCCACGGAGGGATATATTTCCGGAACGGGATTCGCGCATGCAAAAACTATTGATTTGTCAGCCATCAATGAAATCCATTCCGGCAAAATGACATTGGGCCCCGGTTTGGAAAGCGAAATAACCACATCTGCCTGATTGAAAGCCTCTTCCCTACTCGTTATTTCGGTTAAATTGGTCTTTTGACACAAATCCCATTGGCGATAATAAAATTCGCTATTATAATATCGTGTATTGTGAGGATGCAAAGTAGATTGACTATCAAAAATAATCATTTTATGAGGATTAGCACCGGCAATCAGCAGCAATTGTGCGATAGAGGTGTTAGCTGCTCCCGCACCATTCAAAACGATTTTGATGTCTTGCAATTTTTTACCCGCCAACTTCAGGGCGTTCAGCAGACCGGCAAAAGTCACACAGGCCGTTCCTTGTGCGTCATCGTGCCAAACAGGAATAGGACATTTTTCACGCAATGTATCCAAAACTTTGAAGCAGTTGGGTTGAGAAATATCTTCCAAATTAATGGCACCAAAACTTGGGTAAACCATTTGTACAAAATCAATAATTTTCTGTGCAGAATGCTTTCCTTCTTTGTCATAACTGTCAATGCACAAAGCAACAGCATCAATT